>JBILBY010000074.1:0-4916 GCA_044353415.1 Candidatus Nanopelagicales bacterium
AGAGGAATCCGAGTCGTACACGTGCCAACAACTTTGTTAGCTATGGTGGACGCCGCAGTTGGTGGCAAGACTGGAATCAACACCAGTGAAGGTAAGAATCTAGTCGGTGCGATCTATTCGCCCACTGCGGTGATCTGTGACATGAACTTTCTGGATTCACAATCTCATGATGATTACATCGGTGGACTTGCAGAAGTAATTAAGTGTGGCTTCATCCGCGATGAGACTATCTTGAACTTGATCGAATCCGATATGTTGGGCGCTCAAAGTCCAGGCTGGGTGCATGCTCCTGAAGTTATTGCGCGAGCAATTCAAGTTAAAGCAGATGTAGTTGGCGGCGACTTGCGGGAGACCCTCGGAACATCCACAGGTCGCGAAATCTTGAACTACGGACATACTTTCGGGCACGCAGTTGAACGAATTGAGAACTACACCTGGCGTCATGGCAATGCAGTGAGCGTAGGCATGATGTTTGTTGCCCATCTATCGCAGCTAGCAGGACGACTTGATGAAGACACTGTTAATCGTCACCAAGTCATCTTGAGCGGAGTTGGCCTGCCCGTTACATACAGCAGTGCGACGTTTGATCAGCTTCATGATGCAATGCGAATTGATAAAAAGAGTCGTGGCTCGAAGCTTAGGTTTATCGTTTTAGAACAGGTTGGAAAACCAGCAATTCTGGAAGCCCCAGATGCGGCGTTGCTGATTGCAGCGCACGGAAAACTAGGGCAGGGTGAAGACCATGCGTAATGTAATGATCCTCAACGGTCCAAATCTCGATCAACTGGGAACTCGCGAACCTGAGTTGTACGGCACTTTAACGCTCGCTGGAATTGAAACTCTCTGCAAGGAGACCGCCGCTACTTTGGGTTTTGATGTTGATTTTCGACAAACAAATGACGAAGCAACTTTGATTGGCTGGCTGCACGAGGCAGCAAAATCAGACGTTGCAGTGATTATGAATCCTGCGGCTTTTACTCATTACTCAGTCGCCATTCGTGATGCTGCAGCCATGCTTACTGCGCCGTTGATTGAGGTGCACTTAAGTAATCCGATAGCCCGGGAAGAATTCAGACACACCTCGTTGATTTCAGGAATCTCCAAAGGAACAATTAGTGGCTTTGGGGCGCAGTCATATGTGCTTGCCTTAAATGCCTTAGCGAAGCTGTGACCCTAGAACGGATCAACCGGCTACAACTGCAAATTAAGCCGGGGCAGTATTTCTATGTAACAAACTTGCTTAACATTCGTTACTTGACTGGGTTTACTGGCTCGAATGCAGCACTACTAGTAAGTGACTCAAGCGCGATTCTGGCTACTGATTCAAGATATGAAATTCAGGCAGCAGCTCAAGTCGCAGAGTTACCTGCGGTGATTGGAAGAAATTTTCCAGAATTGCTACTTAGCAAACTTCAAAAATCTGAAGTGCTTGTCGAAGGCGCCAACCTTTCAGTTGATGCCTACCAAAATCTTGTTGCATCGTTTGATCACCAATTTTCAATTTCAGTTGGAGTGATTGAGGCGCTGCGAGTTGTTAAAGACGATAGTGAAATCGAACTAATAAAGAGAGCATGTGAGATTTCCACAAAGGCCTACTTGGACGTGATCAAGTCGGTAAGAGTAGGACAAACCGAAAAGTTCATCAGAAATGCTCTTGAGCAAAGTATGCGCAAATACGGCGCCGACGATATTGCTTTCGCTTCCATAGTGGCATCCGGACCAAACAGCGCCATTCCGCACCATGAGCCAACTGACCGAGAACTCCAGTCAGGTGATTTCCTCAAGATTGATTTTGGAGCGAAAGTGGATGGTTACCATGCTGATTGCACTCGAACTGCAGTTGTGGGAAAGCCGGCAGATTGGCAATCAGAATTGCATTCTGCTGTTACTTCAGCGCAGGAAGCTGGCAGAAACACAATCCAATCAGGCATTCAATTTACTGATGTGGAAAAGGCAGTAAATCAATCTCTTACTGATAGCGGATATCGCGAGTACTTCACACATGGTCTAGGGCACGGAGTTGGACTTGCGATACACGAGGATCCGTTTTTCGGACGCGACGAAACCGCTAAGATTGCATCTAACACGGTCATAACTATTGAACCTGGCGCTTACTTGAAAGATAAGGGTGGCGTGAGGGTCGAGGACACGATTGTTGTTAATTCAGAGGGTTACGTGAACCTTACGAATTTGCCCTATGAATTACTGGAACTGTAAGTACTTAACAAGGAGTGCAAGTGGCCTCAACTAATGATCTAAAAAATGGACTTGTCCTAAACATCGATGGACAACTCTGGACTGTTGTTGAGTTTCAGCACGTTAAGCCAGGTAAGGGTCCCGCATTCGTGCGCACCAAGCTAAAGAACATCCTTTCGGGCAAGGTCGTTGACAAGACATTTAACGCAGGTGTCTCCGTTGAAACCGCTGATGTTGATAAGCGAAACATGCAGTACTTGTATCGCGATGGCGACGGCTGGATCTTTATGGACCTACAAACTTTCGAGCAATACACCTTGTCTGACGCAATCGTTGGTGATGGATCCAAGTACATGTTGGAGAACCAAGAAGGCGTCGTAGCAATTCATAACGACCTTCCGATTTATCTTGAACTTCCAGCCAGCGTGGAATTAATGATCACTTATACCGAGCCGGGTTTACAGGGCGATCGTTCCAGTGCAGGCAGCAAGCCAGCAACTCTTGAAACTGGTGCTGAGATTAAGGTTCCGCTTTTCATCGAATCAAACACCAAGGTCAAAGTTGATACTCGAGATGGTTCGTACTTAGGTCGAGTTAACTAAGTGCGCACCAGAACTAAAGCTAGACAGCGCGCTGTTGAATCACTTTTCGAAGCTGAACAACGTGGCGTATTGTCAACGGAAATTTTCGAACGTAACCCTGATGTAAACGATTATGCAATCGAACTTGCTGGACTAGTTGAACTTCACATGGATCGAATCGATGAAGTGATTTCTACCTATTCCCAAGATTGGCCGCTAGAACGTATGCCGGCGGTAGATCGAGCCATCGTTCGCGTAGCAATAGCGGAATTACTATGGCGTCCTGAGGTAGATAGTGGGGTAGCAGTTTCAGAAGCCGTCGAAATTGCTGCGACTTTGAGCACGCCAGAATCTGGCAAATTCATCAACGGTGTGTTGGGGCAAATTGCGAACATCAGAGGTTCGCTTACCGGATTGTAAAAGTTCTAGATGGTGCCCTGAGTGGGATTCGAACCCACACTGAACGGTGTTTGAGACCGCGCTCTCTGCCAGTTGGAGTACCAGGGCTTATTTTTCTTCTCGGGAAAGGCTATCGCATAGAAACACCATGGTTGACCGTAGGCTTGCGATATGGCGAATCCAACGCAGTTAGGTGTTGCTAACAGCAATTGGACTATTCCAAATGCACTTAGTGCATTGCGATTGCTCGGCGTCCCGGTTTTCTTCTGGCTAATTGTTGGTCCAGAAAATGATGGCTTAGCGCTAATTATTTTGATCGTTAGTTCGTTCACAGATTGGCTCGATGGGTTTCTGGCTAGAAAGTTAAATCAATTTAGTCGACTAGGAGAATTACTCGACCCACTTGCCGACCGTCTGTATGTAGTTGCTGCGTTGGCGGCGCTATACATCCGAGACTTATTACCAATGTGGGTTGTAGTCGCGTTGATTTTGCGCGATGTCTTAATGTCCTTACTTTTGATTTACTTAAAGCGGTTTGGAATTACCGGTATTCCCGTTCATTTCGTGGGCAAAGCAGCCACTATGAATCTGCTCTACGCGCTCCCACTCGTCTTACTCGGAACGTATAGCGGCCTTGTTGGACAAGTGGCGCATGTATTTGGTTGGGCATTCCTAATTTGGGGTATCACTATGTATTGGTACGCAGGTTTGTTGTATTTCCGTCAGGTATTTGAAATGAGAAGAGAGCTTCATGCGAGTTGATGCATCACTTGATGCGCTGCTGGCCGATGCGTTGGCTTCTGATTACGCAAACACCGCACCTAATCAAAACTCTGGACGACTAAGAGTCTTCTTCATCGCAGGCGCCGCAACTTTAGTAACACTGGTTCTTGGCATGGCGATTGCGCAAACCAGAATTCAAGCAAGTGAAAACTCGTTGACTAGAGACGCACTTGTGGAGCGCGTAACCGCAGCTGACCGTCGAGTACAAGAGCTAGAAGTGTCGGTGTTAACTGCGCAAAACGATTTACTTAACGCCGAAGCTGCCACGCTGGCTGGAACTTCACTAGGGGAGCAGGCTCGAGCGCGACTTGATCGACTCCGCATTGCAACGGGCCAGACTGAGGTAACAGGTGATGGAGTAACAGTAACCATAGATGATGCGCCATTAGATCCCTTGCAAGGCGATGAAACACCTCCAGGCAAAGTCATAGATCGAGACCTTCAGATGATTGTCAATGGGCTTTGGCAAGCAGGTGCAACAGACATAGCAATTAACGGTCGCAGACTGACTCCAACTTCGGCTATTCGTGCGGCTGGTGAGGCAATCCTGGTTAACTATCGTCCGATGTCGCCACCTTACGTAGTGTCGGCAATCGGCCCTGATGCTGATCAGTTAGCTGGACGGTTTAGAGAAAATCCGGCAGGGCTATTGCTTGAGGAGTTAGAGACGCAATACGGCGTAATCTGGGAACTACAGACGGTAGGGGACACCACGTTACCTGCGGCTAGTTCTACATCCAAGAACAGTGAGGACACACCATGATTCCAGCAATCGGTTTGCTAGTTGGAATCGTTCTTGGACTTTTACTGCAACCTACGGTTCCAGTGTGGCTACAGCCATACCTCCCGATCGCGGTGGTTGCAGCACTCGATGCGGTGTTCGGAGCATTTAGATCAGTGCTTGACGGTTTGTTCAATGACCGAATCTTCGTGATTTCATTTTTGTCAAACGTTTTA
>JBILBY010000075.1:0-4910 GCA_044353415.1 Candidatus Nanopelagicales bacterium
GAGATCATTGCCGCAAATATGTTAGACGTGCAATCAGCAACGGCTGCAAACCTAGATGCAGCAATCATTGATCGACTAACTTTGGATCTAGTGCGAATCCAGTCATTGGCTGACGGCCTCATAGACATTTCAAAACTTCCTGATCCAGTTGGCGAAACTATCCGAGAATTTGATGTTCCGTCAGGACTACACATAACACAGCGCCGAGTCCCATTCGGAGTGGTTGCGGTTATCTTTGAAGCGCGACCTAACGTCACCGTGGATACGGCAGGACTGACACTAAAGAGTGGAAACTGTGCATTGCTTCGTGGGTCGGCATCAGCAGTAAACACAAACACAAAACTTGTTGAGATTATGCGCGCAGCACTTTCCAAGTCTGATGTGCCAGCGGATGCAATTCAAATAGTTTCGGCCGAATCTCATGAGTCCGTTGCTGAGTTATTGCAAGCCAGGGGACTGATTGACGTTGTGATTCCGCGTGGGGGAAGTGCCTTAATCGAACGCGTCGTAACTGAATCAATAGTTCCAGTGATTGAAACTGGTGTTGGCAACTGCCATGTTTATATCGATAAGTCAGCTGATTTTGCCAAGGCTATATCTATCGCTATTAATTCAAAGGTGCAGCGGGTGAGTGTTTGCAATGCAGCTGAAACGATTCTGATCCATAGCGAGATAGCTGATGAGTTCATTCCAGAATTAATGCAAGCCTTCAAAGCTGAAGGTGTCACCATTCATGGTGATGATTCAGTAGCCGAATACGCAGCGAAGGCCGGTATTGCTTTCAAGCAGGCTATAGATTCTGATTGGTCAGATGAGTATTACTCGCTTGATATTGCTGCCAGAGTTGTATCTGACATAGATGATGCTCTAAGTCACATTCAGAAATGGTCGACGGGTCATACTGAAGCGATCGTTGCTACCGATGAGGTTGCAATTTCTAGATTTACTTCAGAACTGGATTCAGCAGTGGTGATGGTGAATGCATCAACCCGATTTACTGATGGGGGCGAGTTTGGCTTTGGTGCTGAGATTGGAATCTCGACTCAGAAGCTTCATGCCCGAGGTCCGATGGGACTGCAAGAGCTGACAACTTCAACTTATGTTGTTGTCGGAGACGGACATACTCGTCACTAGCTAGGTAGTTGCCATTGCGGCGTATTTTGTTTTCCACCTAGGGCTAACTCAGCCGTTATCTTGCCAATAGTCGGAACAAACTTAAATCCATGACCTGAACATGGCGAACACACTGTTATTGGTCCACGGCGATCCAATATGAAATCTTCTTCTGGAGTGTTTGTAAACAAACATGTAGTTGCCTTTGCCGAATCTAGATTTAGGCCCGGGAACCAGTGCCCTACGTATTCCTTCATTTCATCCAGATGCTTCTGACTTATCTCGAAATCTCGGTTGTCAGGGTCGATTGCTTCGCGGTCACTCCAAGTTCCCACTTTGATTCCTTCGCCAGGTGTGTAAAGTCCGTACGCACTGGCTTCAAGCGGTGAGCCACCACGACCATTAGCGCCGTGATGCAAGAAACTTGGCCACAATGACTCTGACTCAAGGCCAGCGTTTGGTTGAAAGTGAGCTGGCTGGCCAGCGTCAACAATTAAGTCTGGAAGATTAACAAGGTGACCGACGAGTTTTTCAACCCAACCACCGGCTGCAACAACTAACGATGGAGTTCGCCAAGTTTTTGATTCAGTTTCAACAATTGCGTAATCGCCATCGAGTTGTATCGAAAGCACGCGCGCATTCAAATGAACCTGGCCGCCAAGTTCTTGGGTTCGCCGAATTAGTGTCGATACTGTCTTGTCTGCAAAACAGCGACCACCATCAGGGCTATAAAGAACGTGATCCTCAAAATTCATTCCTGGCCAGCGACTATGTGCTTCTGCCGCGTCCATGCGCTCGTAACTGCGACCAAGTCGATCGAGGCTGGTGGCGATCTCATCGATTGCTTCTTTGTAACCATGATCAAGTTGGCCATTTTGCTCAAGCAAGTGCTCGCCAGAATCGGCTTCCAACTCTCGCCAATCTGGAAGTGCTCTGGCCGCTAAATCTGTGTAAAGGGGAGTGCGATATGAAAGCCGAAAAATTCTCGTCCCGCCGTGCGAACTACCTTTATCGTGAGCTATCCCAAACTGTTCAATGAGAGCCACATCTTTACCTTGCCGGGCAAGCTGCCAAGCGGTAGCGCTACCCATTGCGCCAGCACCAATCACAACATGATCAATGTGTTCCAAGGCAATTAACCCTTCTGGCTGGGAGATTAACTCCACACTAGTTGCAAGTATTCTTGTAGTCATGAGGGTTGGCATATTGGGCGGTACTTTTGACCCAATACATATCGGACATCTAATTGCTGCCAGCTCAGTTTATGAAGCCTTAAATCTTGATTCAGTAGTTTTTATTCCAGCGGGCGATCCATGGCAAAAGCGAGATCGTGATCTGAGCCCAGGTCAACAACGCTTGGAAATGGTAAAACTTGCGACCGAAAATGACGATCGGTTTCAAGTTAGCGATGTAGAGATTGTTCGAAGCGGTCCAACGTATGCCGTGGATACCGTACGTGAATGGAAGCGACTGAATCCAAGCGATGAGCTTTTCTGGATCGTAGGCTCCGATGCGCTTAGTGGAATTCCAAGCTGGCACGAATGGGAAGCATTCGTAAGTGAAGTAACCATTGTTGCCGTCAATCGTGTTGGGCAAAATGATGCAGTACCTTTTGATTTCGTATCGGTCGACATGCCAGAAGTTCGAATTTCTGCAACTGAACTTCGTGACCGATTCACAAACGGGTTAGACACCCAATACCTAGTTCCAAAGAACGTCAGCCAATACATTTCAGATCAAGGTCTGTATCAAGCGTGAATCGAATTCCATCATTTTTGAAATGGTTAATGAGTTCAACCTTGGCAGTTGCTTTGCTAACTGGAGTCTTTGTACTTCGAGGTGATGGTCAAGCTGCGCCACTACCGGCTGAGATAACTGCTAGTCCAGATGTAAGTTCAACCTCAGACCCTGCAACTGACATCAACAATCTATTGATTGCCTTAATCGATTCGCAACAAAAGATTGTTTCGGTAACGGTCCTAAAGCAATCAAGTGATGGCACAAAATTCTCGATAGTAAACGTAGATCCAGCCACTTTGATCGTGCCGCCGGGGCAAGGCTTTGTGCCAATCAGTGATGCTGGACTACAAGGCTCTTTTGATGGCGTTGACCAGGCAATCTCTGGAGCACTTGGAATTCCAATTGATGGCTCAATACTTCTGCAGCGCTTAGCTTTGGCTGGGTTGGTTGATGGCGTAGGTGGAATCACCATTGATTCGCAGAATCTTTACCGAGTCAGCGAATCAGGAGAAGCAGCGCAGTACGTGCGACCTGGCAGCGCAGTTCTAACTGGGGGAAATGCTGCCGGCTACGCGATGGTTAAATCACAATTCGAAACCACCGATGAGTTCATGTCGAGAACTAATCAAGTTTTGCGAGCGGTATTTGAAAATCAACAAGGTGATGAAGCTCGGGTAGATGAAGTGCTTTCGGCATTGGGATCACTTGCCAAATCAAATGTGCCAACCCAGAGCATTGCAAGATTAATTGTTGAACTTCGCACATCTAATCTGTGGTCAAGTGCCAACATTTCCCGCGTGCCGAGTAATTAAGTAGTCTTAGAGTCCTTATTAAATAAGTACTGCGAAAGTGTGGAGTTTGTGGCTGCCTCTGAACATGCCTTAAAGATTGCCAAGATTGCGGCACAAGCGGCTTATGACAAGAAAGCCGAGAACATAGTTCTGCTTGATGTCAGTGAACACTTGGTCATCACCGACATTTTCTTGATTGCTTCGGCTGATAACGAACGCCAAGTGGGTGCGATAGTTGACGCTATCGAAGCCGCCCTTGATGAGATTGACGTTGATCCAATTCGCCGTGAGGGAAATCGCGAAGGTCGTTGGGTGCTTCTTGATTACTTCGACATTGTCGTGCACGTTCAGCAAGATGAAGAACGCAGCCTTTACGACCTAGAACGACTTTGGAGCGATTGCCCACACATTCCCGTGGAATTGGTATGAGTTCACGTCGCTTAGTTTTATGGCGCCACGGTCAAACTGTTTGGAATGCCGAGAACCGTCATCAGGGACAAATCGACATCCCGCTAAATGATGTAGGCGTTGAACAAGCTCGGCACGCTGCGCAAACTTTGCTTGCCATGAAGCCCACTCATGTAATTGCTAGCGACTTATCGAGAGCACTTGAAACGGGTCGGACCTTGGCAGACCTTGCTGGAGTGGAACTAACTGTTGATGAACGTCTGAGAGAAACTTTTGCTGGTGAATGGCAAGGAATGACTCGTGACGAGATCATGGCGAAGTACCCAGAAGATTACGCAGCTTGGGGCGGTGACTCTGAGATCAGACCTGGTGGCGGGGAAACACGTTGGGAAGTTTCTGAGCGAGTTGTAGAAGCTATTGAACACGCGCTAGTTACTGTTCCTGCTGGCGGAACCTTGGTAGTTGCTTCACATGGTGGTGCTTTGCGATCTGCGCTCGGTCGGCTTTTGGGATTAGCACCTGAGCAGTGGACCATCCTTGGCGTACTGGCTAACGCGCAATGGTCTGTGCTTTCCGAACTTGATGAAAACATGCCAAAGTTGCCGGGCTTGAAATGGCGACTGCAGGAATACAACGCAGGATCGTTACCTGAGCCTGCAATTGGTGATGATAAGTAACGTCCACTAACATTGACAAGGTTCGGGGCTGTGGCGCAGCTGGTAGCGCACTTGCATGGCATGCAAGGGGTCAGGGGTTCGAATCCCCTCAGCTCCACCAAACGAATAACGACCGCCTTAATGGCGGTCTTTATTCGTTTATGAGCCCTACGGATTCGGGAGGAGCGGTTTGCAAAAACTT
>JBILBY010000076.1:0-4908 GCA_044353415.1 Candidatus Nanopelagicales bacterium
GAAGATGGTTCGGTTATTGGAGTTATCGGGGAAGTTATTCACTTGCCAAGTCAGGATCTACTTTCGGTAAAGCGCGAAGGCGACACCGAGGTGCTGATTCCATTTGTAATGGAATTTGTGCCCGAGATTGATCTCGAGACAAAAACTGTAACAATCACCCCACCACCTGGATTGCTTAACGAGTTAGAAGCAATTGTCGTTAGGGATGAGGAAGCTTGATGTTGAAGTTTGATGTCATCACAGTTTTCCCAGATTACTTAAAACCACTTGAACTTTCCTTAATGGGCAAAGCAATCGAAGATGGTTTGATTTCAGTCAACGTTAAAGATTTACGTGACTACACATCTGACAAACATCAGACAGTTGATGATTCCCCATATGGCGGCGGACCAGGAATGGTTATGAAACCTGAACCATGGGGCGAGGCATTGGATGAATTCACGACAGCTGAAACTATTTTGATTATCCCAACGCCCTCTGGAAAACCATTTACTCAAGCCCTTGCAACTGAGCTATCTACTGCGAAGCATATTGTTTTTGCCTGCGGTCGCTATGAAGGCATTGATTCCCGAGTAGCAGAGCATTACAAAACCAAGATTCGTGTCGAGGAAGTTTCAATTGGCGATTACGTTTTAGCCGGTGGGGAAGTTGCTGTGCTTGTAATGGTTGAAGCGATTGCTCGACTTGTTCCAGGAGTACTTGGAAACCAGGAAAGTTTTGCCGACGATTCCTTTGCTGTTGGTGCGATGGAAAATTTGTTAGAGGGTCCGATCTATACAAGACCACCAGTTTGGCGAGATTTAGAAGTGCCCCAGGTTTTAACTTCGGGCGATCATGCCAAGATATCCGCTTGGAAGCACGAGCAAGCTAAATTGCGCACTGCGCAGAATCGTCCAGACTTAGCTGAGTAATTGCACCATTGGGTCGCCGTAGACATATTCGTTCAAGACGTAATTGATTTCAGGTAGCGACAAGGCTTCGGTGTAAGCGGTATTCATAAAGAATTTTGAAAAGTCAGAGTTTTCAATGGCCTTCTTTGCCCGTGGGTGATTGAACTTCAAATACATCTGAGTTGTGACTTTTTTACGCTCGAAGTCAGTAGTTAATTTTCCGCAGTTGTATCCAAATAGTGTCATTGCAGCATCAGCAAGTTCAGGCGTAGTGCGCTCAATGATTCCCATGTCTTTAACTTTGACTATTGGCCGAAGCTTCGTCTTGCGCTCCCAGTACTGAACGCAAGTGCGCAACCGATCTTTAGCGTGCGCGTCGTGTCCATTGACATCAACATAATTGATGGTCAAGTCGTCATCGCGAACTAAGTGAAAGTTTTGATCGAGGCGATTTTGCACCGACCATTTTCGCCAGGATCTGGGCACGACAAAAACTATTAAATCTGAAACCTGCGCAGCTTTGTTAAAGAACGGAATTGATAACGAGTTGTTCCGCCCAAACGGAGGATTAGTAACCGTCAGTAAACCTTTTTGATTGATTTCTTGATCCAGAAAATCGCCGAGGGTGATCTTTTGGTGATGAGGCTCTATGTCAAAACTAATTACCTTTTTCAAGCCATGTGCTTTTGCCGCATCAATAAATGCACCAGTACCACCTGCAGGCTCAAGCAGAATTCGCCCCGATAAATTACCGATTCGTTTTTTCACATTGCGCATGACTTGATCCGCAATATCTGGCGGGGTATAAAACTGTTCCTTGCCAGTAACTCTGGGGTTACCAAGCCGCACTTTGTTAAGTTGCGGGTCTGACGGTGGCATGAGGAAGCTTTCGGTAGGTGGTGCTCTAAGCATATATATGCACCCACTGATTCGTGGCATTCTGACGGTAATTTGCTGGAAACCCACTAGTTATGGCAAACTCATCGTTGTTGGAACGTAGCAGCACCGCCACAGGGGTGCTGAAACATTAAGTTCTAAACAAACCCGGCAAGAACCATTTATTGGGCTTTCGACCTGCGGCGACATGTCCTTCGGAGTAATAATGCATTTTCTAGACGATGTAGACGCAGCATCCCTGCGCACTGGAATTCCAGATTTCCGTCCCGGCGACAACGTAAAAGTTCACGTTCGAGTTGTTGAAGGAACCCGTTCCCGTATTCAGATTTTCCAGGGCGTTGTAATCCGTCGCCATGGTGGTGGACTTCGTGAGACTTTCACAGTCCGCAAAATCAGTTTTGGAACCGGTGTTGAGCGTACTTTCCCGCTTCACTCACCAATTGTTGAATTGATCGAATTGGTCAGCCGCGGAGATGTCCGTCGCGCCAAGCTTTACTACCTTCGTGATCTACGCGGTAAGAAGGCAAAGATCAAGGAATTGCGCGACAACGTTTAATTCTTTACAAATTAGCGGGTTCACTTACTGGTGAGCCCGCTAATTTTTTGTTTAAAAGTATGATTAAAGAACTATGGGTCACAAAAAGGACAAGCCAAAAAAGCAGCCGAGTCTGGTGCGCGAATTAGTGACCGTTGTGGGAACGGCCTTAATCCTTTCAATTCTGGTTCGAACTTTTCTAATCCAAGCTTTTTATGTTCCTAGCGCTTCTATGGAAGACACGCTCCAGGAAAATGACCGAATTATTGTGTCAAAGATCTCCACGCAATTCACTGGTGTAAATCGTGGAAATGTAATTGTCTTCCACGATCCAGGTGGTTGGCTCGGTGCGGGATTCCCTAGTCCTTATGACACTCCAGTTGGTCGCGTACTCCAAGCAATCGGAATCGTGCCAGCTAACTCTGGAAATGATTTAGTTAAGCGCGTCATTGGTGTTGCTAACGACACAGTTAAGTGTTGTGACACGCAAGGTCGAATAGTTCTAAACGGCGTTGGCATCGATGAACCGTACATAAAAGATGGCGCAACCACTGATCAGGTAACTTTTGAAGTCCTTGTTCCCGAAGGTCATGTTTTTGTAATGGGTGATAATCGCGGCAACTCCGAAGATTCTCGCTTTCACTTAGACAAGAACAACGGCATGGTCCCAGAAGAAGAAATCATTGGTCGAGTTGCCATGCGCATTTGGCCAATTGGTCGCATTGGTGGGATTGAAAATTAGTTCGGCAGCACCAACTCTTGAATTAGAGCGGGAGTTGTTTTCAACTGGTGTTAAATTCATTGCAGGTGTCGACGAAGTTGGGCGTGGCGCACTGGCTGGACCGGTTTCAGTTGGGGTTGCAATTGTTTCGGCCGAGACCTCGCAAGTCCCAGCTGGCTTAAGAGACAGTAAACAAATCAGTCGCGCTGCTCGAGAGAAATTGATTGAACCAGTTTCTGCTTGGGTAGTTGAATATGCAATTGGGCATGTGGCAGCCAGCGAAATTGATGAAATTGGAATTGTGCCAGCACTTCGTTTGGCTTGGGTGCGGGCTCACCAACAGTTAAATATCAAACCGGATCATGTAATTCTTGATGGCAAACACAATTGGTTGCTGGAACCAGAATCCGATTTATTCACAACGCCCATTTCGGACATTGTGGTTCCGGTGACTATGAAGATTAAGGCGGATGCATCGTGTGCCTCGGTATCCGCGGCAAGCGTCTTGGCCAAAGTAGCTCGGGATGAATTGATGCGGGAAGCTGCTCTGATTTATCCAGACTTTGGTTGGGAAGGAAACGTTGGCTATGGATCCAGCGACCACATGGCGGCCATCGTCCGGCTGGGCCCAACTGACCTGCATCGCAAGTCTTGGAAATTACCTAGTGGCCCGAGTGAATCTGACCCAGTCACCGCATAGGCTAATTACATGTCAGCGGATGAGTTAGAGCGTTATGAATCCGAGATGGAGCTTGAGCTTTATCGGGAGTACCGCGATTTAGTTCACCTCTTTAGCTACATAGTTCATACTGAGCGTCGAATGTATTTAGCAAATGGTGTTGATGTGCAAGTTCGCACTAACGATGCTGGCGATGTTTACTTCGAAGCCACACTTACTGATGCCTGGATCTGGGATATGTATGGTCAAGCCCGATTTGTTAAGAAGGCTCGCGTCCTAACTTTCAAAGATGTAAACGTTGAAGAACTTTCCAAGCCAGACATGGAAGTTCCTTAAGTCTTTCCACATATTGATTTAGTTCACAGAAACTAGATTCTCACGCCTAACTTCCTTAAACCTTTCACCATTTACAGGTGCAACTTAAAAACAGTGAACTTGGAAAAATCGGCGAAGACATTGCCACGGTCTACTTACAGGACATGGGTTATGAAATCCTCGGGCGTAATTGGAGATTCAAACGCGTCGAACTCGACATAATTGCGCAAAAGGATTCGACATTAGTTTTCTGTGAGGTCAAAACTCGTAGATCGATAAGTCATGGCGTGCCAAGTGATGCAATTACACCGCTCAAGCTCCAGCACATAAGGACTGCAGCGCTCCATTGGCTCAGTAACAACCAGTCCAGACACCAAGGGATTCGCTTCGATGCCATCAGCGTGATCTATTGCGATGGTCAACCCACAACAATTAGTCACCTTAAAGGGATCGAATAATGACGCTGGCGAGAGCATGTGGCGTTGTTATCAACGGTGTCGAAGGATTAGTTGTCGACATCGAGGCTTACTTAAGTCAAGGGCTTCCAGGTATGGCAATTGTTGGTCTGCCGGATACTGCAGTCGGTGAGGCTCGGGATCGAGTTCGCGCAGCTGTTCAAAACAGTGAGTTGCAATGGCCATCCGAGCGTCGAATCACGGTTGGCCTGTCACCTGCATCAGTTCATAAAAGAGGTGCATCACTTGATTTAGGTATTGCACTTTCAATCCTGTCAGCACATTCTCAAATTCCCGAGATGTCCAAAACCATAGTGATTGGCGAACTCGCACTTGATGGGCAAGTGCGCCCAGTCAAAGGAGTTTTGGTTGCAGCGCTCTGTGCCTACCGACGTGGGTATGACACTTTGATAGTT
>JBILBY010000078.1:0-4781 GCA_044353415.1 Candidatus Nanopelagicales bacterium
GCGATCCAGCATCAGGTAAGCCAGGTGCATATGGTGACTACTTGCCAAATGCGCAAGGTGAAGATGTTGTGGCTGGCATTCGCAATACCTTCAGCCTTGACGAATTAAATCGCACTGATCCAACTTCATTTAACGAACTCATGAAGATTATGCGAAAGCTTGAAACCCATTACCGAGATTTATGCGACATTGAATTCACGGTTGAAAAGGGCAAACTTTGGATGCTGCAAACCCGTGTTGGAAAGCGCACTGCCGCAGCCGCGTTTCGAATTGCTACTCAATTAGTTGATGAAAGTCTGATCACAATGGATGAGGCCTTGATTCGCGTCAATGGCGCCCAACTAGCGCAACTTATGTTCCCGCAGTTCGATTCAACATCAGCAAGCAAAATCGTTGCCTCTGGCATGGCAGCTTCTCCCGGCGCAGCTGTTGGTAAAGCCGTATTTGATTCGGCAACTGCAGTTAAGTGGGCAGAAAAAGGTGAGCGCGTAGTTTTAGTTCGACGCGAAACCAATCCCGATGATCTTGAAGGCATGATCGCTGCAACTGGAATTCTGACTGCTCGTGGTGGAAAGACATCACACGCAGCAGTTGTGGCTCGTGGCATGGGCAAGACCTGCGTCTGTGGCGCAGACGCCGTAGACGTTTCGCATGCTGATCGCACCGCAACCATTGGAGATCTTGTCATCAAAGAAGGCGACATGATTTCAATTGATGGTTCAACGGGACATGTTTATTTAGGTGAATTGGCAGTAGTGCCATCGCCAGTTTCGAACTACTTAGAAAACGGCTTAGCTTCCGCGATCGCAACCGAGAACGAAGAAATCGCAGCACTAGTAACTGCAGTAGATCGAATTTTGAAGCATGCAGATTCAGTTCGTCGACTAAGAGTGCGGACTAACGCTGACACGGCAGAAGATTCAAAATGGGCCAGAAATCTCGGGGCGGAAGGAATTGGCTTGTGTCGCACTGAACACATGTTCCTAGGCGATCGTCGCGTTTTGATTGAGCGCGTTATCTTGGCCGACAACTCAAATGAACGCAATGCTGCGCTCGAGGCACTCTTGCCAATGCAGCAAAAAGACTTTGAAGAAATCTTTGAAGAGATGGATTCGTTGCCAGTAACTGTTCGCCTGCTTGATCCCCCACTTCATGAGTTCTTGCCAGACCGCACTGACTTGATGGTTGAAGTAGCGCTTGGTAAAGAACGCAATGAAGATGTGTCTCGTCAGGAATTACTTCTTAGCGCGGTAGATCGATTGCATGAATCTAATCCAATGCTTGGTCTGCGAGGAGTTCGTCTCGGACTTGTCGTACCTGGCTTATTCCCAATGCAGGTTCGAGCTATTGCGCAAGCAGCAATCACGCGGTTGCGCGCTGGTGGAAATCCAAAAGTGGAAATCATGATCCCACTGGTTGGATCTGTAATGGAACTTCACCTCATAAGAGATGAAATGGATGTTTTGCTTGCCAAGATTGCAAGTGACGAAAACATTACTTTGCCATTCTCAATTGGCACCATGATCGAATTACCTAGAGCTGCCTTGACTGCGCAACGTATTGCCGAGGCTGCAGAGTTCTTCTCATTTGGTACCAATGACTTAACCCAAACAACCTGGGGCTTTAGTCGCGATGACGTTGAAGCTTCCTTCTTCGCAACTTACTTGGATCGTGGCATCTTCACAGTTTCGCCATTTGAATCGCTTGACGTTGATGGTGTTGGTGCTCTAATCAAAATTGCAGTTGAGAAGGGTCGTGCAACGCGACCAGACATCAAGCTAGGTGTTTGTGGTGAACACGGTGGAGATCCTGAATCAATCAAGTTCTTCCATGAAGTTGGATTGGATTACGTTTCCTGTTCGCCATTCCGCGTTCCAGTTGCCCGTCTTGAAGCAGGTCGAGTCAGCGTTTCTTAAGTAGTCGGTGCTGCTTCGGATTTTGCAATCTTTACCGCAAACCAAGCTGCGCAAGCCGTGGTTATTGGAGTGCTCAGCGCCAAAGCAATTGAGCCAACCATGATCAATGCCAATTCTTGAGCCACAACCTCGTCATTTATCAAACGAGCTAGCGGTGGACTGGCAGCAACTATGAGCATCAAAGT
Source organism: Candidatus Nanopelagicales bacterium (assembly GCA_044353415.1). GTDB lineage: Bacteria > Actinomycetota > Actinomycetes > S36-B12 > UBA5976 > UBA5976. The sequence continues at coordinate 2,102 of JBILBY010000078.1, forward strand.
AACCAGTGCCGATCCAACGTAAGCAAAGGCAATCGTGTAAATCGACGATGCGATGTGATCTCGTCCGATCCGCATGCCACCAAAGAATAATTGCCGCCAAGTTTGCTTCTCATTAGCGCTGGCTAGTTCCCAAACTGCCGAGCTTTGAGTAACGGTTACGTCATTAAGTGCACCAAAGCCTGCGATTACCATGCTGGCAATTAATAGATTTGAGAGTTTCACTTGGGAAGCAACAGCAGATAACACAAGATCTTCATCGCCAGTTATGCCAGTTAAGCGAAGTGCATCGGTTGACCAAAGTGCACCGATCATGGCAATGGCTGAGCCGCAAAGAGTTCCAACGATTGCAGCCCCTGTTTTCAAACTGAACCCATGAACCAAATACAAAACTAAAGCAGTGATTGCTAGTACTACTCCACCAACTACATAAACGACTTGCTGACCTTGAATCAATGACGGGATTAAGTAGACGATCAAAAGTCCAAAAGTAATTACTAGTCCAAGTAAGGCGCGTAGTCCTCCGAAACCAGCGGTTAAAAACAAAATTATCAAGAACACTGCGAACAAAACGTAGATTCCATTAGTGCGCTCAAAGTCATTAAAGATGTAATCGTTACCTGTTTCAATCGGGATCGAGGCAACTGAAACCTTGTCACCGGAATGAATTCCGAAGTCCACAATTGTTGGTTCGACGTCAAACTTTGCAATCTCGCCAGCATTTGGTCCCGTCAATAACTTTGCAGAGATATGTGCACATTGCGAAGTAGAGAAATTTCCTGACGCATCCTGCGTTGCACCATTAGAAATACAGTCATACTTTTCGATGGTTTGAACTTCTACGGTAAAGAATTCGGATTGCTCGACATAACCAAAAATACCTTTGTCGATTTGGAGATTACTGCCTGGCCATGAAACAAAGATCGTAAAGACACCAAGAAACGTTAATGGCAGCAAAATTGCCAACAAAACTTTGTGGAGTCTGGTTTCCTTTTCAGGATCTATCCACGATGAGTCAAGATCGCTCGCCCTCTTGTGGGAGTGGCCGTGTGAACCCATGACTAGTCGCAGACTGCACCGTTGCTAGCTGAGCCCACAAGTTTCACGTACTTTGCCAGAACGCCACGATCGTATTTGTGTGGAACTGGCTTGAAACTCTTACGTCGCTCAACTAGAACGGATTCATCAACAAGTAAGTCAAGTTTGCGCTCACTGATGTTGATCCGAACTTTGTCGCCGTGCTCTACGAATGCAATCGGCCCACCATCGACAGCTTCAGGTGCAACGTGACCAATGCAAAGCCCAGTCGTTCCACCACTGAATCGACCATCGGTAATAAGCATGACTTCTTTACCGAGTCCAGCACCCTTGATTGCGCCAGTGATCATGAGCATTTCGCGCATGCCCGGTCCACCCTTAGGTCCTTCGTATCTAATGATGACAACATCGCCAGCTTGGATGTCTCCGCTTTCAAGTGCATCCATTGCAGCGCGTTCACGTTCGTAAACCTTTGCTGGACCTTCAAAAATGTCGACTGGGATTCCAGCGGTTTTGCATACTGCGCCTTCAGGGGATAGTGATCCACTCAGGATTGAAATTCCACCAGTTCCACCCATTGGATTATTCATGGCATGAACGATGTCACCATCAGGATCTGGAGAATCGAGATCAGCTAAGTTTTCCGCCATGGTCTTACCGGTAACCGTTAAGCAATCGCCATTCATTAATCCAGCATCAAGCAATGCGCGCATTACAACCGGCACGCCACCAACACGATCCACATCGCTCATTACGTAGCGACCAAACGGCTTTACGTCAGCAAGTAATGGAACTTTGGAACCGATTCGATGGAAGTCTTCGAGGTGCAAATCAACATTTGCTTCGTGTGCAATTGCAAGTAAGTGCAGAACTGCGTTAGTAGAGCCACCAAATGCCATGACAATTGCAATGGCATTTTCAAGAGATTGCTTAGTGATGATATCGCGGGTTGTGATGCCTTGGGCAATCAAATTGACCACCGCTTCACCGGACGCGATCGCAAAGCCATCGCGACGTCGGTCAACTGCTGGAGGCGCAGCTGATCCTGGCAACGACATTCCCATTGCCTCAGCCGCAGATGCCATTGTGTTTGCGGTGTACATACCGCCACATGCGCCTTCACCTGGGCAAATTGCGCGTTCAATTCGATCAACATCTTCTTCGCTCATAAGTCCGCGAGCACAAGCACCAACTGCTTCGAAAGCATCAATGATTGTGACGTCGCGATTGCTGCCATCCGAAAGTGTTACGTTGCCAGGCAAGATAGAGCCGGCGTAAACAAAAACGCTTGCCACATCAAGGCGAGCTGCAGCCATCAACATGCCTGGAAGTGACTTGTCGCAACCAGCAAAGTTGACCATGCCATCAAGACGTTCTGCCTGCATTACTGCTTCTACTGAGTCAGCAATGATTTCGCGGCTTACCAAAGAGAAGTGCATACCTTCATGGCCCATGGAAATGCCATCAGAAACTGAGATGGTGCCGAACTGCATTGGGAAGCCACCGGCTTTGAATACGCCTTCTTTTGATGCCTTAGCTAGGCGCTCAAGTGAAAGATTGCATGGAGTGATTTCATTCCATGACGATGCAATACCGATCTGGGGCTTTACCCAATCGTCGTCACCCATGCCTACGGCGCGAAGCA
>JBILBY010000079.1:0-4636 GCA_044353415.1 Candidatus Nanopelagicales bacterium
TTATTGTGTCACGGGTACAGTCATATGGTGATTGCAACTACCCCATTCGAATTCGCAACGAGCATTCAAGCTGCGGGACTACTAGATCCAGAAGGTTTGCTAAAACCCTTTGGCAGTTTGGCGCTTGCCGTGGCTTGTGGGATTTTGTTGATTGAATGTGCACTCCTTATTGGGTTAGTTCTCCCAGGTGACTCTCTGCTATTCATCGTGGGCATTCTGCTCGCTACCGGATTCATTTCAACACCAGTTTGGATTGCAATTGTTGCGATGTCTGTGTCAGCAATCTTGGGTAACTTGCTTGGCTATTGGACCGGTGCGAAGTTGGGACCGAAGCTATTCAATAAACCGGATTCACGAATTTTCAAGCAAGAGTACGTAGTCATTACTCAAAACTTTTTTGAAAAGCACGGCCCACGCGCGATCGTGCTAGCTCGATTTGTTCCAGTGGTTCGACCAATAATCACCAGCATGGCCGGTGTGGCCCGAATGAACTTCCGCGTTTACGCGACCTACAGCACAATCGGCGGAATCCTTTGGGTGGTAAGCCTTACCCTGGCCGGTTACTTTTTCGGTGGAATTCAATTTGTTGCAGACAACATTGAACTTGTCACACTTGGAATTGTTGGTTTGAGTTTGATTCCTGTTGTGCTTGAAGTGCTAAAGCAGCGTAGGGCCAGGTCTTAACTCAATACTTTTATTCAGACTTGCTACAAACCTAAATCAGGCAAGTTGTAAGCGTATAAATATTTAAGTCCAGCAGCTTCAACTGCCGGCGCAGCGGCACGTTCCACAATTACTGCTACCGCTACTACTTCAGCTCCAGCTTCACGCAACGCTTCAACTGCCGTTAGTACTGAGCCACCTGTTGTGCTGGTGTCTTCAACGGCAAGTACGCGCTTACCTTTAACATCTGGACCTTCAATACGTCGCTGCAGGCCATGAGCCTTCTCCGCTTTACGAACTACGAAAGCATCAAGTTTGCGACCTTGCGCAGCAGCTGCGTGCAGCATGGCTGTTGCAACAGGATCTGCGCCCAGTGTTAATCCACCGACGGCGTCAAAATCTAAATCTTTAGTCAGCTCTAACATCACGCGACCAATGATTGGCGCAGCTTCGGAATCAAGCGTTACGCGACGTAAGTCAACGTAGTAGTCGGCTTCCTTGCCACTAGAAAGAATTACCTTTCCGTGCACTACTGCTTTATCGATTATCTGCTGGCGTAATTCATCGCGATCTGACATGCCCCTAGCCTATTTCGATCGATCATTGATTGATGGGCTGACCTGGACATAACAAAAGGACCCGAGAAAATCTCGAGTCCTTTTGTATAAGGTGTTGGTCTTAAACCGGGCGTACGTGCTCTGCCTGAGGACCCTTTGGGCCTTCGCCGATTTCGAACTCAACTCGCTGATCCTGTTCCAGGGTCTTGAATCCATCAACCTCAATAGCTGAGTAATGAAGGAATACATCGCGATCAGTGCCATCAACTTCTACGAAGCCATAGCCCTTTTCCTGGTTGAACCACTTGACTGTGCCTAACATGGCATCTCTTTTCTTAATGGGTCGAAGCGACGTTTGCCGCTTCGGGTCTTGCTCCCTGCCCACCAAGGTGAGAGTTCGCATCGTGCTCGCGAATCTTTGTCTTCGAGTCTTACTCTCTAACGAAAAGCTTGCCTTCGACCAAAATTAACTCTACGGCACATAAGCACAAGGTATTTGCCACTTTGTTGAAAAACGCCGATAACTATCAGTTTTTACCTATATGGGCAGCCGAATAATCGACCTTTATCCCCCGGCAACTGCAGGGACAATCGAAACTGTAACTCCTGCAGCAGTTGGAGTATTTAGCCCTTCAAGGAAACGAACATCATCATCGTTTACATATACATTTACGAAGCGTCGCAATTCGCCAGTATCTGAAATCACTCGCTGCAAGATTCCAGGTGCCATTGCCTCTAAGGCATCAAGGACACCTTGCAAAGTCTCTGGGGTCGGATCAACTTCCACAGTCGATTGATCGGACACATATGCCCGAAGGATTGTTGGGACTCGGACTGTAACGCTCATCAGGCACCTTCGATAACTTTTGCAACGGATTCGACATTTGGAGAGATTGTTGCTGAGAAACCATTTCCAGTTGCCACAGCATCAAGAGTTTTTAGGCCTTCGCCAGTGTTAACAATTACGGTCTCAGCGGTTGGATCAAGCAGGCCTTCAGCAAGAAGCTTACGAGTTACTGCAACAGTTACTCCACCTGAAGTCTCACCAAAGATGCCTTCGCATTCGGCAAGCAGACGGATGCCTTCAACTACTTCAGCATCAGTGACATCGCCAACTGCTCCGTTAGTTCGGCGCACTGCATCTAATGCATAGGGACCATCGGCAGGGTTTCCAATTGCTAATGACTTTGCAATAGTGTCTGGCTTTACTGGACGCACTACTTCGCTACCGTCAGCCCATGCCGTTGAAACTGGATTACAACCAGTTGCTTGCGCACCAAATACTCGCCATGGTTTGCTTTCCACTAAACCGAGTTCCACAAATTCACGCCAACCTTTATCGACCTTTGTTAGCAATGCGCCAGAAGCAACTGGGATCACAACTTGATCCGGAAGTCTCCAACCAAGTTGTTCGGCAATTTCGTAGCCAACAGTTTTGGATCCTTCGGCGTAGTACGGACGAAGGTTTACATTTACAAATCCCCAGTCGGCAGAAACTTCTTCACCGATTAGCTCGCCACAAAGGCGGTTGACGTCATCGTAGTTTCCTTCGATTCCGATTACGTGACCGTTGTAGGCGGCAGTTGCTTGGATCTTGTGTTGTTCCAAATTCGAAGGAACTAATACAACTGACTTTTGTCCGGCACGTGCTGCAGCTGCAGCGACGGCGTGGGCCAGGTTTCCGGTTGAGGCACAAGCCAAAGTGTTGAAGCCAAGTTGAATGCCAGCACTTTGTGCCACTGCAACAACTCGGTCCTTGAATGAGTGAGTTGGATTACCGCTGTCATCCTTAACCCAAAGCGTTCCGGTGATGCCCAACGCTTTTGCCAAGTTGTCAGCGCGATGAAGCCGTGTCATTCCGGGAGCTAGATTCCGAGACTCGGCAATGTTTGCTGGAACTGGTAGCAACGGCGCATAACGCCACAAAGAGAACGGACCCGATTGGATCTGTTCTCTAGTTACTGTTCCAAAGTCATATGCAACTTCAAGTGGGCCAAAACATTCCCAACAGGAGTAGTCTGCGCCAAGTTTTGCATGAGCACCGCAAGCGCGACAGACAAGGTGAGTTGCTGCACCAAATGGCGCAGTATCAATTCTTTCGAGTGTTACAGACATTGAGCTGGAAGCCTTTCGTCATCTGTACTAAAAACAGCGAACTGTCTTTAGTCGGAATTGGCACCGTGTCGCAAGGCCTTAACGGTTCTGCGGTGGTTGCCGGGGCTTCAACGGGCCGTTCCCTCTGCCCCTCTGGATGAGGTGTATTTAGTTTTTTGGAGCGTTTCCGCGTCCGTGGAAAAACTGTATCAGGGTGCTGGGAAAAAGCAATTTCGCGTATCAGGTCCTGATACAGAGCAGGTAGTTATTGAATAATTACCAGAGTTAAAGCCGTCTGACTCATTTCTGGCGTTGCTTCCACCAGGGTGCCACCAGTTTGAGTGGCCAGTTCCTCTGCAGAACTTAAGCCATCTGCAGGGTAAAAAATTGTGGTCTCAAGTAATGGCTCACCGGTCCAGTTTCCAGTTTCGTCAACAACCCAATCAGCATCATGCAGATCATCACTCATTGATTTTGCAAGGCCTGCAGTTTCCGTTCCATTAAGAACAATCACAGGGAGCCGCCCATTAACATCCAGATTTGGATCAACGGACGCATCAATGCTTGGTGCGGGCACTGGATTTATTGGTGCAGCTGAAACACTTGCTTCAGGAACTGGTTCTTCAGCTACTGGAGTTGAATTCAAATTCATTAATTGAGTGCCAACAAGAAATAGTCCACCAACTGTGGCCAGAATTACCACTAGCGGGATAGTTACTTTTTGGTGAAAGGTTTGTGGGCCAGACATGGCAACAACCTAATTCTTAAGTTCGATACCCAGGCGACGAGCAGAGCGTGCTCTTTGGCGAGCAGCGCGCATACGCTGGAGGCGCTTGACCAACATTGGGTCAAATGCAAGAGCTTCTGGTTGATCAATAAGGGCGTTCAAAACTTGGTAGTAACGAGTTGCTGACATATCGAACTGTTCGCGGATTGCCTGTTCTTTAGCACCAGCAAACTTCCACCACTGGCGTTCGAATTCTAGGATCTGCTGATCGCGCTCTGGGAGTACACCAGAGTTGTCAGCAGAGAGGGCACGCGCAACTTCATTCACATCCCCAATGCTAAACCTTGACCCTCTCAATTTACTGTCACCCCCCACCTCGGGGTGTCACATCAAGTGGTATTGAGGGCTACGACAAGATGGACAAGTGAATCCTTCCTCTACCCCCACTAAAGGTTGGCTTGCACTTTGGCTGGCGCTCACAACTATTTGGGGATTCTCATTCTTTTTCATCAAGGTAGCCAGCAGTTTTCTTGATCCATACGAACAGACTTTTGCTCGTATGGGCTTTGGCGCACTCGTGTTGATCATCATTGTG
>JBILBY010000090.1:0-4149 GCA_044353415.1 Candidatus Nanopelagicales bacterium
AGCAGTAGTTGGTCGCGATCAAGGCTAATCATTTTTCTTCCCCAAAAGTGACAAAACATATTGGTAACTAAGCCAAAATAAAGATGTCGGTAGGAGAGATAAATGAGTGGGTACTCGAACGAACCTGCAAAGCTTCATGAGTTTGCCAGGGATGCCGTTGCGAAGTTTGGCTATTCACCAGAGTCCGAGGTTTCACTTTTAAACATTTCTGAGAATGCCACGTTTAAGGTTGTCGATAGCAATACCGGCACTGACACGATTCTGAGAATTCATCGGCCGTTTTATCACACCGCGCAAGCAATCCAGAGTGAGCTTGATTGGGTGCAAGCATTGCGCGAAGTTCAACTTGTCAGAACTCCTGCAATTTTGCCTGCGGGATCGGGTGAGCAGATAATTCTTGCGCAAGATTCAACTGGTGAAGAGCGTCATGCGGTCATGTTTGAATTCATGCCGGGCGTTGAACCGACCGAAGATCGACTAGTTGATGACTTCAAAACTTTAGGTGCGATCACAGCTCGCCTGCATGATCAATCAAAGCAATGGAATCGCCCAAGTAACTTCTTTAGGTTTACTTGGGATTTTGAAACTGCACTGGGCCCGAATGGTCATTGGGGTTCTTGGCGCGATGGCCTTGCGATGGGTCCAAGTGAATTAGAAATTCTTGGCCGGCTTTCCGACACATTGGGATCGCGCCTAGAAAAATATGGAAAATCTAAAGATCGCTTTGGTTTAGTTCACGCCGATATGAGACTTGCAAATTTGCTCGTAGCAGGTAAAGACGTGACAGTCATTGATTTTGATGATTGCGGCTTTAGTTGGTTTATGTATGACCTAGGTTCATCAGTTTCATTTATTGAAGACCACCCTTTGATTCCAGATATGACTGCATCTTGGGTAGATGGTTACCGAAGCGTCGCCGATTTGAGTAAGGAAGAAGAGGCAGAGCTTCCAACTTTCATTATGTTTCGACGCCTTTTGCTCGTCGCCTGGGTGGGAACGCATCAAGATACAGATACCGGCAAGGAAATGGGAGCCAATTTCACCAAAGTAAGTTGCGAATTGGCCGAAAACTATCTGTCAAAGTTTGCATAATTGTAAGAAACCTTCGACAACTCGTTAGGAAACTAGGAGAGAACATGTTTACTTCAGTAAGTGGATATTCCGTTGTTGTAACTGGCGGAACAAAAGGCATCGGTAAAGGCATTGCCCGAGTCTTTGCAAAAGCTGGAGCAAATGTTCTGATTACAGGACGCGATGAAGCAAGCGCTAAGTCTGCCTGCGCAGAACTTACTGCCCTAGGTGGCGGCACAGTTACATATGTACTCGCCGAAGTAAGCAGCAAATCGGATTGCGACATGGTTGCCAAAACTGCAATCGAACGCAATGGCGGCATCGACGTGCTTTGTGCAAACGCGGGAATTTTCCCAGATTCCAAACTTGCGACCATGTCTGAAGCGGACATGGACTTAGTGTTCGGCACAAACGTTAAGGGAACCATGCTTTCAGTTCAGGCTTGTTTACCTGCACTAGAAAAGTCAGGTCATGGTCGAATTGTTCTTACTTCATCGATCACCGGTCCAGTAACAGGTTTTCCAGGCTGGTCACATTACGGCGCAAGTAAAGCAGCGCAACTTGGTTTCATGCGCACTGCTGCAATTGAATTAGCACCAAAGGGAATCACAGTTAATGCGGTACTGCCAGGAAACATTGCTACCGAGGGCCTTGCAGACATGGGTCCAGAATATCGCAAAGCCATGGAAGCTTCGGTTCCGCAAGGACGCTTAGGCGAAGTTGATGACATTGGCAACGCAGCGTTGTTTTTTGCAACAAAAGAAGCCGCTTACGTAACTGGACAAGCATTAGTAATTGATGGTGGCCAAATTCTTCCGGAATCACTTGCTGCCTTGGAAGCAATGTAACTGCTATCTAGTTACTGTTGAGTTGTGAGCGCAAACGAAGACTTAGGTCGTACTGCTGAAGAAGTTCGGCAACGAATCTTGGCGCAAATCAGCGCTGGTCAATTGCGAGCCGGGCAAAAGCTTGGGGCAGAGCGCGACTTAGCCAGTGAATATCAAGTCAGTCGCTCAACTCTGCGAATTGCACTTACTGCGCTCGAAGAGACGGGTGTAGTTCGCCGTTTACCAGGACGTGGTGGCGGAACTTTTGTTTCACCGGAAAAAATCGACCGCGACCTTTCACAGATTGTTGGCGTGCCATCACTGCTCAGAGGTCAAGGATTTACCGCTGGTACCCGATTGATTAGTGCATCCGTTATGCCGGCTGATGCCAGAACCCAGCAGGCTCTCGGGTTGTCTGATGGCGAACATATTTTTGATGTAGTGCGAATTCGTCTTGCGGACAGCATTCCAATTTCGTTAGAACATGCAAGATTTCCAGCAGAGTTTTTTCCTGGGTTGTTGGAGCGCCCGTTGGGTAACTCTTTATATGAATTGTTAAGTAAGCACTACGAGACAACGCCAGATGAAGCGGTTGAACAGATCGACTTAGTGAATGCGACTTTGGATGAAGCCAGAATCCTTGAAGTTCCAATTGGCGCACCATTACTCGCCGTTACCAGAACGACTATGGATACCAAAGGTCGCAAGATTGAATACTCACATGATCTATTTCGTGGGGACCGAACTCGAATCACAGTTCGCACCAAGGGACGACCAGCGACGCCGGACCAACCTGGCGAGCGTGGCAGAACGGTTGAATTAAAAGAGTTTTAACTGGCAGTTTTGCCATCAAATCTCCCCATCAAGATTGGATACAATCTTAATATGGGCCCATTAGACGGAATCGTTGTTGCCGACTTCACTCGAGTTTTGGCTGGCCCATACGCCACTATGTTGCTTGGTGACATGGGTGCAACTGTGATCAAAGTTGAGCGTCCAGAAGTTGGCGACGATACTCGCCACTGGGGTCCGCCATATGACGCAGCTGGACGGGCCACTTATTTTGAGTCTGTAAATCGAAACAAGACATCAGTTGCAATAGATATGACAAACCCAGCTGGCTTAGCTGAAGCCCATGAACTGATCAAGCGGGCCGACATCGTCATTCACAATTTCCCACCAAGCAACAGTGAAAAGTTTGGATTGGATTACGAGGCGGTAAAGAAGTTAAAGCCTGAAGTTATCTACTGTTCAATTACTGGATTTGGCTCTGGCGTCGGTGCAGCAATGCCAGGTTATGACTTGTTGGTTCAAGCCATGGGTGGCCTGATGAGTGTTACTGGCCCTGCGCCAGGCGAGCCAACCAAAGTTGGCGTTGCGCTTGTCGATGTAATCACTGGAATGCATGCCACGATCGGTTTACTGGCTGCGTTGAATCATCGAAATGTAACGGGTGAAGGCCAACAAATTGAAGTTAACCTTTTGTCCTCGTTGCTATCTGCAATGGTCAATCAGGCTAGCTCATATGTTTCTGGTGATGTTGTACCGGGAATTCTTGGTAATGCTCACCCATCCATAAGCCCATACGAGGTGTATCAAACTTCAGACCGACCAATTGTTGTCGCAGTAGGTAACGATGGGCAGTTTGCAAAGCTGTGCCAAGAACTTGGAATTCCAGAGATTTCAAGTGATCCAAAATTTGCAACCAACCCAGATCGAGTTGCTAACCGAGTCGAACTTAATGAGTTGTTGGTAAAGCAGTTCCTGGAAAATGGCGCTGATCATTGGTGGAAGCTGCTTTCTGATGCCGGAGTGCCTTGTGGTCCGATCAATTCAATCTCCGAGGCCTTCGCGCTGGCTGAATCTTTAGAGTTAAATCCAATCATCACAATTAATCAAGAAGGCGAAGAGAGAAAGCAAGTTGCAAACCCAATTACTTTTTCTCAAACTCCAGTTCGATATGCGGTAGCCCCACCAAGTTTGGATGAAGCATGAGCGAGAACGTAACCGCCCAAGAAGGAGTTCTTCGCGAACTTCGAGTCCTAATTGCATCTGGGCAACTTGAACCGGGTCAGCAAGTTGTTCAAGATTCATTAGCTGCCACCCTTGGCGTGAGTCGAGTTCCATTACGGGAAGCCCTTAAAGTTCTCGAAGGTGAAGGTCAAGTCACGTATCACCCACACCGTGGATACTTTGTCGCTGACTTGAGTGTTGAAGACTTAGTAGAGGTGTATCGAATTCGCTCCTTGCT
>JBILBY010000080.1:0-4592 GCA_044353415.1 Candidatus Nanopelagicales bacterium
CCGTGGACTGCAGGTTGCACCTTCATACATCCAATCCATCACTACTGGTTCAGGGGATATTCTCTACAAACTAAATCCAAAACCTGTTCAGGCATTCAGCACTGACATTGCAGATACTGTGAATTTCGCACTGCAGAAAGTTGTTGAAGTTGGAACCGGTAAAGCGGCAAAAGCATTAGGACGTCCGGTAGCTGGAAAGACTGGAACTACGAATGAAAACAAGTCCGCACTCTTTGCGGGATATACGCCAGAATTATCGACTGCGGTGATGTTTGTAAAAGATGGTCCAGATGGACAGCCCATGTCGTTGTCAGGAACTGGCGGTATGCGGTCAGTAACTGGTGGCTCTTATCCAGCACGAATCTTTACCGCCTACATGAAGGGTGCGCTAAAGGATTTGCCCGTGCAAAAATTTGCTGGTCTACCCACAGGTGAGCCAAATGGCGCAAACCCAACTGACAGCCCATCAGCATCTGCAGTTCCAACAATCGCGCCAGTTGACCCAGCGGCGCCAGTTGTAACAGTTATGGTTCCTGATGTGCGCCGAGCAAAAGTGGCAGACGCTACCGCAGTGTTACAAGGCTTGGGGCTATCTGTGGTTTTGGAGCTTCAACCCGGAGCTGATTCAACGCGTCAGTTGTACGTTTTAGATCAATTTCCGGCAAGTACGACCGCTGCAAATTCAGGAAGCGTCGTTACTTTAAAGGTAGTTAACGTCTTACCTTGATTGTGACTTAATCGAGTCCCAGTACGCAGTCAAAATTCGAAGTTGTGTTTCTTACATTGCAATTAAGGTTGTCGCCAACTGCAATTTTCATGTCGTTACTCCATAGCATCGAAACCTGCATATGAGGCGGCTCAACAAAATCTAGATTCTTACCCTTGAAACTAAATGGTGAACGGACTTTCCCAATTGCCTGCGAGAAACCTTCAGCAATTGCAACTCCCTTTTTACGTAGCGAACTGGCAGTACTTGGAGCAGCCATAGCAACGCCATGTGCGGTACCGCCGCTGACAACAATCAAGCGTTTGTTGTTGCCACTATTTGTTTGTTGATATCCAACAGTTCGACTATTCATAAGCTCATGAATTTGTAAAACAGTTCCCGTTGCTTGCAAGGCACTCGGCTCGCCTAGCCACAACTTAGTTCCAACACGTACCTCTATCTCCATATCGAAGTTGTAACTGTGCATCATCTTCTTTAAGGATTTGAGTTGACTCTCAGTTATGTGAGACAAGCTCAGGTGTTTTGGTAACGCAAACTTAGTAGCTAACTCTTGGTACAAAACAACCCAGTTCCAGGTTTCAGTCATGCTCTTAGAAAGAGTCGCGCCATTAAAGGCGGAAGAAATTTCTGTCGTGGCATCAACTTTTATGGCAGGCTGAACAATTGGTAAGTGAAGTGACAGACCTTGGACTTTTAAATCGTTAAAGTTTTCTATCGACTGCATGTCTAAATGCAAAATTCCAAAACGTGAAAGTGAAGTCTTGCCTTCAAGATATATGTTCTTGGCACCAGCAGCACGAACCGCTGCCAAGTCAACGTTGCTTACGGTCACAATGATTCGATCCGCATTGTGTTCTAGGTGCGCTCGCCACTGGGAAACTGCGGAAGTATCACTTGAATTAAATGGCTCAAGAACTAAAATTTCACCTGCAAAGTCAGCAAGTGATTGCCCCAACTCCCAGACCGTACCAATTGCAATCCGATTCGAACCTAAGCGAGCAGCTTCACTGGCGAGTAAACCTCGGCCAAAACCATAGCCATTGCCTTTGATGACTGGAACAAGTTCCGCACCGGCTGTGGCATAAGTGTTCATTACCGAAACCAGATGGCCACGAAACTTCGTAGCATTTACGTTTAATGAAAACGTCATGTGTTATCTCCGCCTAGACATGTAGGCATCAAAAGCTTTGGCCCAGATTGGCGAAAGTACATAATCCCATTCACCCACATATTCTTGCGCGTACCCGCCAGTTCCGAGCTTGAATTGAATCAATCCGAACAAATGATTGTCAGAATCTAGCGTGTCTGAGATGCCCCGCATGTCATAAATGGCCGCACCCTCGTTAAGCGCAATCTTGATCATTTCCCATTGCACCGCATTACTTGGGCGTAAATCTCTAGCCGCAGTTGTTGAGGCACCGTATGAATACCAAGAGTGATTTCCAACGCGCGTCATTGTCGTTGCTGCGATGGCACCATCATGATCAGGATGCGATGCAATGATCAATGCAATTCGTTCAATAGTCTCTTCGCGCATTGCTTTCCACATAGTTTGAAAATATGAAAGTGATCGCGGCGTAAAGTGATCGCGCTTTGCAGTTTCTAAATAGCAAGTGTGAAAGATCTCCAAATCCGAAACGGTACCTTGACGGACTGTGACACCCTCTTTTTCAGCTTTACGTATGTTTCGTCGCCACTGCTGATTGAATCCTTCAAAGATTTGCTCTTCAGTTTTTCCAGCGAGATCAATTTGAAAAACATATCGAGGTTGGTAATCACCAAATCCCGAAGCTTCCGCTTTACGTTGTTTCCAGCCCATAGCCTTCAACTGACTTAGTAGTGCAATACCTGATTGATTTACTTCGTCGGGTGGAACTTCACCAATTACTTTTGCACTCTCGAGTGCGATCACAGACTTCAAAGTCTCTGCCTGCCAACGGCGAACCCAAGTGTGTGGACCCATCTTGATTTGAAAGACACCACGATCTTTGGCGAAAACTACTAAAGCTTTGAGTGCTCGTTCTACATCACTGCTGTTTGCCCAATTCAAATCTGGGCCTTCCGGAAGATAAGCCAGATACTTTTCTACTTTTGGAACTTTGCGTAACAGAATTAGTCCGGCACCAACTAGTTCGTCACCAACAAACCAACCCAATGACTGCGAAGTCCAGCCAGCTTTGGTTTTGCCCCAGGCAGGAGTTTGCAAAAAGGACACGGATGAGCGACCTGCGATGTATGCCAGGTGCTTCTCGGAACTTATTTGGCGAACCTGCACGTACTCAATCTACCTAGAGTTATGGGTGTCTAACGGGATTTAGATTTACAGCGACGTGCGCAAGAGTTCTAAATCGGCAGCCACACCTTCAAATGGAGTTTCTAAAACAATTGGTGCTTTAGCAGTTTTTAGGCAATTGATTATGTTGTCCATACCAATTGAACCCTCGCCAAGATTTGCATGTCGGTCAGCACCGGAATCAAATGAGTCCCGACTGTCGTTGCAATGAATCAAGTCAATGCGCCCGGTGATACCAAGAATTGTGTCAGCGAGCTGTCCCATGTCGATGCCACCAGCATGAGCATGACAAGTATCTAAACAAAATCCAACGCCAGTATCTCCAACAGCGCCCCAAAGTCCTTTGATGGATTCCAGCCTTCGAGCCATGGAGTTTTTGCCACCGGCGGTGTTTTCGATAAGCACTGGAACTTTCATATCTAACTGAGCTAAAGCTTTAACCCAGTTATCAATTCCAGCTTGAGGGTCATCGCCATCAGTAACGTGGCCGCCGTGAACAATTACAGCCTTAGCTCCCACTGCTGCTGCTGCGTCAACATCGGTTTGAAGTAACTTGCGACTCGGGATCCGCACCTTGTTATTAGTAGTCGCGACATTAATGATGTATCGGGCGTGAACGTAGATGCCGATACCTGCTGATTCAGAACTAGCCTTTAGGCCCTGGGCTCCATCAGCATGGGGAAAAATCGAGCCTTTCCAGCCTTGGGGATCTGCCAAAAAGATCTGGATATGGTCTAACCCCAGCTCCTTGGCTTTGGCGATGGGATCATCGCCCCCAACGTGCGACCCAATTGCTAGATTTCCCATGAATTAAGGGTACTTGGCAGGTTCAAGCCTGGCTTTCCCGCCCAATCTAAACCCTGGTTTTAACGCTGCAGGGCCTGTGCACAAGGTTTTTTGGACCACTAAAAATGCCCTAGACTAAAGGTTCTTGATCCCTCCTGCCACGGAAAGACCGTGGCCGATTAGTCCACAGGAGGTGGGTATCAGTATGCGTCACTACGAAGTTGTAGTAATTCTCGATCCCGAGCTCGAAGAGCGAACAGTTGCACCATCACTTGATGCGTTTCTTAACGTAGTCAAGACCGATGGCGGCACAGTTGGCAAAGTCGATATCTGGGGTCGTCGCCGTTTGGCTTACGAAATCAATAAAAAGGGTGAAGGTATCTACGCCCTGCTAGACATCAATTGCTCACCAGCAGCAGTTGCCGAACTCGATCGTCAGTTGGGACTTAATGAATCAGTGCTTCGCACTAAAGTCATGCGTCTCGACGTGAAGTAGTAGTCATGGCACAAGGAGACGTAGTAGTAACAGTTATTGGAAACCTAACCGGTGACCCAGAACTGCGCTTTACTCCAAATGGCCAAGCTGTCGCATCATTCACAGTTGCTTCAACAACTCGAATGCTCGACAAGGCGACCAATGAATGGAAAGACGGAGACACTCTGTTTTTGCGTTGTAGCGTCTGGCGTCAATATGCCGAGAACGTAGCCGAATCTCTAACAAAGGGAACTCGCGTTATCGTTACTGGCCGCTTGAAGCAGCGTTCATATGAAACTAAAGAAGGCGAA
>JBILBY010000081.1:0-4568 GCA_044353415.1 Candidatus Nanopelagicales bacterium
AGACGTGAGTACCACGGCGAAGACAATCAGATAGTGAACCTAAAAACCCAAGCGGCTTTGCGGAACAACTTGATTCCAATCGTCTGCGTTGGCGAAGGTCTTGAAGTTCGTAAGGCTGGTAATCACGTGGCTTTCACAATCGAGCAACTCGATGCCGCCCTGCAAGGAATTGCGGCAAATGATGTGGCTAACTTGGTGATTGCTTATGAACCGGTCTGGGCAATTGGAACTGGGGAAGTGGCGACACCTGCGGATGCCCAAGAAGTCTGTGGCGCAATTCGTGCTCGAATTCGAGAGGTTCATGGATCGGCTGCAGACCAAACTCGAATCCTTTACGGCGGTTCAATGAAGGCCGATAACGTGGCCGCTTTGATGCTTGAAGCTGATATTGACGGCGGATTAGTGGGCGGCGCCTCGCTGGATCCTGATGAATTCGTCTCGGTTTGTCGCTACCGATTGCACGCGTAGAATAGGGATGTTCGTTTCCATGTTCCACGATTTAGCAGGTGACCAATGATCGCAGCGTTTCAAATCCTTCTGGCTATTACTAGCCTGTTGCTGATCGCTTTGGTATTGCTACACAAAGGCAAGGGTGGCGGTCTTTCCGATCTATTCGGTGGCGGCATGAGTTCTTCACTTGGTGGATCTTCTGTTGCCGAACGTAACCTCGATCGAATTACGATCGCATTAGCTTTAGTTTGGACCGCAGCAATTGTGGGTCTCGGCTTGTTAACAAAATCCGCGTAAGCAATCAGGAGTAAATCATGGCTAGTGGTAGTGCAATCCGAGGAAGTCGCGTTGGAGCAGGCCCGATGGGTGAAGCTGAGCGCGGCGAAGCTGCACCACGTATTTACTTACCGTTTTACTGTGCTTCTGGACACGAGACCACACCGAGTTTTGCTCATGATGCTGAACTTCCAGATGAGTGGGATTGCCCAAAGTGTGGCATGCCAGCAGGCACCGATAAAGATAACCCACCAGTTTTAGCTAAGACCGAACCTTACAAAACCCACTTGGCCTATGTGAAAGAACGTCGCAACGATAAAGACGGCAAGGGAATTCTTGACGAAGCCCTAGCTAAACTTCGCGGAAAATAATTAGTTAAGAATTTCTTGAGCGGCAGCAACTACGGCTTCCGCTGTAATTCCGAATTCTGAGTAAAGCTTGTCTGCTCCAGCTGATGCGCCAAAATGCTCCAAGCTAATGCAACGTCCGGCTGAACCAACATACTTCCACCAACCTTGAGCTATGCCGGCTTCGATCGAAACTCGAGCGGTTATCGCATGCGGCAAAACTGATTCACGATATTGCGCGTCCTGGGCATCAAACCACTCCAAACACGGTGCCGAAACAACGCGCGTTGAAACGCCACTAGATTCCAAAGTTTGTTGAGCTGAGAGCGCGATCGATACTTCTGAACCAGTTGCAATCAAAATCACTTCTGGAGCTTTCGAACTCTCTGAGATCACGTACGCTCCGCGACTAACTAGCGAAACATCAGTCGTAGCTGGGGAATCAATGACTGGAAGGTTCTGTCTGGATAGACATAGCCCAGCTGGCTTATTTGATTCCATGACAATGCGCCAAGCAGTTGCGGTTTCGTTTGCATCAGCAGGTCGAATTACCTGAAGGTTTGGAATTGCTCGCAACGACCAAAGATGCTCAACGGGTTGATGAGTAGGTCCATCTTCACCTAAGCCAATTGAATCGTGAGTCCAGACGTAAGTGGCAGGTAGATCCATCAAAGCTGACAGTCGCACGGCGCCGCGCATGAAGTCGCTAAAGACCAGGAATGTGCCAGCAAATGGTCGAGTCAAGCCACCAAGTGCCATGCCATTCATTGCACAAGCCATCGCAAACTCGCGAATGCCGTAGTGGATGATTCGGCCACCTTCAGCAGCACCCGACATCGCACTTGATTTCGGCAGGAAAGAACCGCCGTGCTCAATGGTCGTCAGATTGCTATCGCCCAAATCGGCCGAGCCACCCCAAAGTTCTGGAAGTACTTGCGCCATGGCGTTGATGGTGTCACCTGATGCTTTACGAGTTGCAACTGAAGTTCCAGGTTCAAATCTCGGCAGGGCTTCGTGCCAATTAGATGGCAGTTCACGTGCCGCAAGTCGCTGATACAACCTTGCTGAATCCGGATTCTTGCTTGCCCAAGCCGAAAACTCGGCTGACCAAAATTCATGACTTTCGCGACCTCTAGTTGCAACCTGTCTGGCGTGCGTTAGGACTTCAGTTGAGATCTCAAAAGTTTTAGTTGGATCAAGACCGAGTAATCCTTTTGTTGCCGCAACTTCTGCATCGCCAAGAGCTGCACCATGAATCTTGCCAGTGTTCTTCAAGTTTGGTGCTGGCCAACCAATTACGTTTCTAACTCGAATCAAAGTTGGTTTTTCGGATTGCGCCACAGCACTAGCAATTGCAAGATCCAATGACGTAACGTCAATCTCACCATTGCTCAGCATTTCTACATGGCTTACGTTCCAGCCGTACGATGCGTATCGAGCAAGCACATCCTCAGTGAATGAAACGGCAGTGTCACCCTCAATACTGATGTGGTTGTCGTCATAAAGTACGACGAGGTTGCTTAGCTCTTGATGGCCAGCCAAGGATGATGCTTCGGAAGTAACACCTTCCTGAAGGCAGCCATCACCGGCAATAACCCAGATTTTGTGATCGAAAACACTCTGACCGGCAGTAGCAGTTGGATCTAAGAGATTGCGCACGTAACGCGCGTCCATTGCCATACCTACTGCGGTCGCTAAACCAGTTCCAAGCGGCCCGGTCGTTGCTTCAACGCCAGCAGTGTGACCAAATTCAGGGTGACCTGGCGTCTTACTATCCCAAGTTCTAAACGACTGCAGATCTTCTAGCTCTAGACCGTAACCACTAAGAAAAAGTTGAGTGTAAAGCGTGATACTGCTGTGGCCATTGGAAAGTACAAACCGATCTCGGCCTTGCCACTCTGGATCAGCTGGGTCATGTCTCATCCACTTCTGGAAAAGCAGATAAGCCATTGGGGCCAGACTCATTGCGGTGCCAGGGTGACCATTGCCAACTTTTTGCACACTATCCATTGCTAGGGCGCGGGCTGCGGTAACGGCTTGGTCGTCGAGTTCGGTCCAGATGAATTTGCTCACGAACCAAGGTTATCTACTGGGCGTTCGCGACTTGCGTTAGGCGCAGGTAGGCTCATTATGTGTCATCGCAACTAAACGATCTGAGTAACGCCAAGTCAGATGATGTTTGGATTACACCAACCTGGCGGGCTTATCTAGCCCTAACAAAGCCCCGAATTATTGAATTACTGCTGGTAACCACAATTCCAACTATGTTCCTAGCAGCTGGTGGCTTTCCAACTTGGGCCTTGGTTTGTTGGACTCTGCTGGGCGGAACGCTAGCGGCAGGTGGCGCCAACGTTCTCAATTGCTTCCTCGATCGCGACATCGACGCGATGATGCATCGAACTGCACATCGACCATCAGCTACCGGACAAATCTCAGGCTCTCGAACTGTGACATTCGGATTAATCCTGTCCGTGCTTTCGGTTTCAGTTTTGGCTTTAACAGTCAATTTATTGTCGGCGGCTCTGGCAGCCTTCGCAATCGCGTTTTATGTAATCGGCTACACCATGTTGCTTAAGCGTCGGACTTCACAAAACATTGTGTGGGGAGGAGCTGCTGGCTGCATGCCAGTCCTTATTGGCTGGAGCGCAGTAACTGGTTCGCTTTCTTGGACACCAGTAGTTCTCTTTTTGATTGTTTTCTTTTGGACACCGCCGCACTACTGGCCACTTTCACTTCGCTACAAAGACGACTACGCCGCAGCCGGCGTCCCTATGCTGCCGGTTACAGATACTCCGCATGTTGTTGCAAAACAGATCATCATTTACTCATGGGTTATGGTCGCAACTACTCTGGCTCTGATTCCAACTGCCGGAATGAACTGGCTCTATTCGGTAATAGCTGTCGCGAGTGGTGCGTTGTTTATCTATGAGGCATATGCGTTGCGTTCAAGAGTTCGAAAGAATCTGGATGACCTAAATCCCATGCGATTGTTTCACTGGTCAATCTCATACCTTTCGCTAATTTTCCTCGCAATTGGTATTGATCCGTTCCTGTAAGTCAGCCTCGGGTATTACGAGCTAAATAAAACCTCACGGTGAATATCCAAAGTAGGCAAGCACCAAGTACATGCACTGCAACTAATCCCCAGGGAAGTCCAGTAAAGAACTGCGTGTAGCCAACAAAACCCTGTGCGATACAAACGCCAACTACTATCCAAGCTTGCTTAGTAACGTGCGTTGGCGCAGCTGTCGCCAGAAGTGCAACCAGAAGCCCAGCCGTTAACCCCAGGTAGAGCCAGACGAGTGCTGCGTGAATGGTTGTGATGTTACGAAACTCGAAACCAAGCCGAACTATGTCGTTTGTATCACCGGCATGAGGGCCAGAGCCAGTAACCAAAGTTCCGACTGCTATAACAACTAACGCCAACCAAATGTGAATTCGCATCCCAAGATCAATTGGCTTGGCAACTTGAAGAGCAACTGGACGGTCATCTGC
>JBILBY010000082.1:0-4558 GCA_044353415.1 Candidatus Nanopelagicales bacterium
CGCGACGCTCCTCGCCTAACTTTCGGCCGTATTCAAAAAGTGCGAATGCTGCTGGGCTATTGAATGGTAAAAGTTCGAGTGGAGTTTTATTCCCATACGCATCTGGTACTAGCGGCTCACCCGTTGTCCCCTCAACTAAGTGATCACTGAGCTCAACCATGTAGTCAGTATCTTCACTGGGCACGCCAAGAATGTTTACGATTACTTGAATTGGAAGTGGCGATGATATTGCGGTAACCAAATCCACATCCGAATTATTAACAGCGGCATCAAGCAGGGTTCCAGCAATCTTTCGGGTAGCGGCTTCATAATCTGCAACTTTGCGCAAAGTAAATGGCGGCATCGCCAGTTTGCGCAATCGGGCATGAATCGGCGGATCACTTTCAATAATGGAGCGTCTGGCCTCCATGGCTTCATCTGACAGATCCCAAAGATTCACCATTTTCTTGGCAGATGAAAAAGTTTCCCAGTCCCTGGTTACTTGAATGATGTCGTTGTATCTAGTTACTGCCCAGAAGTCGCCGTCCGCATAATCGTGGCGGTAAACCGGAGCGTTGTTTCGCATCCACCTAAATGTTTCGTGCGGAATGCCTTGTTCGTAAATTGCGGGATCAACTATGTTGATCGCTTCAGTTGTGGTCATTACTTCTCCTGGTAAATATCTAGGGCACCAATGCAATTCGGCCGGCAACAGTTCCCGCAATCAACCGTTCGTGTGCTTCTTGAGCGTTAGCTAGGGGTATTGCTTCAACCGAATGTTTCAATTCATGTTTGTTAGCCAGAGCCAATAACTCACCAAGTTGTCCTTGCGTTCCCCAAATACTTGTCATAAATCGAGCTTCATGTGGCACAGCTCCAAAACCAAATGGGATCTTGCCACCAAAAATTCCAACCAATACCGCGGTGCCTTGACGTGCAACATGCTTTGCCATCAACTCAAGCGTGTTCTGGGCGCCAACAAAGTCAATAATCGCATCAAAAGTTCCGTCTAGCTCTGTCGGGCTGGCAACTTCATCTGCGCCAACAGCCAGCGCGCGCTGAAGTTTGTCGCTCGACAAATCAGTTGCAATCACTTTGGCATCTGACTGAATTTTTAAGAATTGAATTCCAAACTGCCCAAGTCCACCGGCGCCAATAACTAGTACACGACTCTTCTTGGTTAAGTTTGGCAAAGTATGACTGACTGCGCGATAAGCAGTAAGCCCCCCACAGGCAAGTGGTGCAGCTGACAACGGATCTAAATCTCCAAGTGGAACAAGGTATGACTTATTTTTGATTAGCATTTTCTCGGCATAACCACCGTTGCGAAAAAGGCCAGCTTCGGTAGCGTTAGGACAGATCATTTCTTGACCACTGGAACAAGCCCAGCAGTCTGACTTCAAACATCCCCAACATGGATAAACCATTACCGGACCAAGTTCGGCGTGAACACCAACTACTTCATGACCCATGATCATTGGCAAGGGACTTGGATAAACGCCCTCAACAACGTGCAAATCTGAATGGCACACTCCGCATGCCGTCACATCAATTACGGTTTCGGAGCCACTTGGCATTGGATCTGGATATTCCAAATAATCAAGTGTTGCGCCCACTTCATTCAATACGACGGCTTTCACTGGCAGACCTTTCTTTCGTTAGGTTCCAAATTAAATCAAATCGAGGCTGAATCAGGCACATTCAGTTCAAATTGACATTATTCTTAACAAAAATCCAAAACCAGACTTTGGAGGAATTCGTGTCTCAAGCCCAATCAGATGAACTAAAGCGTGTCGCAGATTTATGCGAAAAGCACAACATTCATACTGTCGAATGCATAATTGTCGATAACTGGGGCGTGCCTCGTGGCAAGCGTCTGCCAACCGAGCAATTCCTCCGTAACGAAGGTTACGGAATTGCAAATGTTGTTCATACCTGGCAAGCACGTTGCGAAATTGAAGTAACCCCTGTTCAAGAAATTAAAGACATCCACGTTCAACCCGATTTGAGTTCTTTTCGGGTAGCAGGTTGGGGTGAAGGTATCGGTGTTGTGTTGTGCGATACCTACACAGCCGATACTCATCAACCTGTCGATATTGACCCGAGGCAGATGCTGAAAAAGACTCTTAAGAAATTTTCAGATTTAGGTTACTCAGTTAATGCGGCAACCGAGCTTGAGTTTTATCTTTTCAATCCAGACGGCACTCCGCTGTTTACTTCACTGCAGTGTTACGGAATCAATAAGGGCGCAGAACTCGAACCAATAATTTTAGAAATTCGAGAAGCTTTAAGAAAGACTGGCATGTTGGTTGAAGCCAGCAATGTGGAATATGGTCCAGCCCAAATTGAAATCAACTTGCGTTACAGCGAGGCCATGAAGATGGCCGACGATACTGTTCTGTACAAATACATCGTCCGACTGGTTGCTCAGAAACATGGTTTAGTGGCGAGCTTCATGGCGAAGCCAATTCTGGGTGAATCTGGTTGCGGTATGCATGTGCATCAAAGTTTGGTCACAACAGATGGCAAGAATGCTTTTGATGCCAATGACGGAAAAGGCGCGCTTGATTCGGCTTTGATGGAAAGGTATTTAACTGGCCTCATGGCATACACCAAAGATTTACAGGTAGTTAATACTCCAACCATTAATGGTTATAAGCGTCTGGTTGATTACAGTTTCTCTCCAACACAAATTACCTGGGGTCTCGATAACCGACTTGTTGGAGTTCGTTGCATTAACGGCGCAAAAGGTTCCAATCGCATTGAATGGCGTTGGGCTGCTGCGGACGCGCATCCTTACTTAGTTCTAAACGGCGCGCTAGCCGCAGGCTACGAAGGAATAACGAACGAATTGCCATTGCCTGAAATGGTAACTGGCGATCCACATCCTGAAGAAAAATGGGATCGGCTTCCAAATCATCCGGCCTCTGCAATCGATAACTGGGAAGCTAGTGCCTTTGCCCGACGGGCATTCAGTGATGCATTTGTAGACATGTGGGCTGCGGTCCAGCGCGTTGAATTAGCAACGTTTGCATCGCAAGTTACGGACTGGGAAATAGCTCGTTACAAGGAGATTATATAGATCATGCGCACCTTACTAATTAGTCATGAAGAAGCTGGCCGCCCAGGTGTAATTGGAGACATTCTCAAGTCACGCGGCATCGAAACGCAGCGACACATAATCCTTGGCGAAGATGGCGAATTGAACTTGAATTTTCCTGATCCATCTGAATTTGATTTCATAATTTCATTTGGATCTTTTTACAGTGCATACGATCCAGAGGTTGCTACTTGGGTAGACGCTGAAGAAGCATTGATAAATCGCACTTTTGATGAGGAAGTTCCATTTCTTGGTGTTTGCTTCGGTGGCCAAGTGTTGGCGAAAGCAGTCGGTGGCAGTGTTGAAAAGTCTGATGAACTTGAACTTGGCGAACTTCACATCAAGGGAACCTCACTGGGATTACCGTTTCCGGAAGGACCTTGGTTTTCTTGGCACAGCGACCGGATGATCCTGCCTGATCACATCGAAGTTTTGGCCGAGACTCCATCGGCTGTGCAAGCCTTCCGGCACAAAACCGCAGTTGGACTCCAGTTTCATCCTGAAGCTACAACTGACTTGGTGCAAGCATGGTTAGACATCGGTGGTGCTAACTATTTACCAACTGGGATGACTACTGAAATATTGATGTCTGAGTTAAACGAAATTTCTGATGAAACTGCACAAAACTGCGAAGTCTTGGTCGATTGGTTTATCTCAGAATATGTAACAGCGAAAAAGGCTTAATAAGACTTAGGCAAGCCCAGCACATGCTGTCCGATGTAGGCCATAACTAAGTTGTTGTTAATTGGTGCAACTTGGTAAAGCCTGGTTTCACGGAACTTGCGCTCGATGTCGTACTCTTCAGCAAATCCCATGCCACCATGGGTATCGATCGCTGCATTTCCAGCGGCCCATGATGCTTCGGCAGCTAAGAACTTCGCTGTATTGGCCTGCGCGCCACAATCTTCGCCGGCATCAAAGCGAGCGGCTGCATCAAACCTAACTAGATCTGCTGCTCGCAGTTGCATGTACGACCGGGCTAACGGAAATTGCACGCCTTGATTCTTGCCAATTGGGCCACCAAAGATTTCTCGGCTGTTCGCATAAGCAACTGCGCGGTCAAGAAAGAATCGACCGTCACCAATGCACTCAGCTGCGATCAAAATTCGTTCCGCATTCATGCCGTCCAAAATGTATTTGAAGCCTCTTCCCTCTTCGCCAATGAGCGAATCTTCAGGAATAACGACGTTGTCGAAAAATACTTCGGTGGTGTTGTGATTCATCATGGTCTTGATTGGACGAATTGTTAATCCTTCAAGATTTCGCATATCGAAAATGAACACAGACATACCAGCAGAGGGTTTTCCAGATTCATCAAATGGTGAAGTACGAGCCAAAAGCAGCATTAAATCCGATTGCAATGCTCGAGACGTCCAAATCTTTTGTCCATTGATTTTCCAGCCCCCATCAACGCGTTCTGCTTTAGTGCGAATTTTGGTGGTTTCAGATCCGGCACTTGGCTCAGTTACGCCAAAAGCT
>JBILBY010000083.1:0-4522 GCA_044353415.1 Candidatus Nanopelagicales bacterium
TGTTGTTTTTGGTAGCCAACTCGATGGCATGAATACCAAGAACTGGGCGATTGCTTGGCCAAAGACAATTGTGTTAGTTGATGTTGAGCCAACAAAGACCATGCGTAATGTTGATCCAACTGCCGTTGTACTGAACAACAATATTGATGGTGTTGCATCCGCATTTGTAGCTGGAACTTCTGCTCTAGATTCCTGGGTTGATGTTGCATCCGTTAATAAGACAGTGCGAGATCGTTTGCGAGTTGGCGAAAAATCAAAGCGTGGCATTGCACTTGTTGAAGCTATCGAAAAGCATTGGCCAGCCGATGGCACGATTGTTTGCGACATGTCTGTCTGTGGTTACTGGACTGGTGTCTACGCCGAACAACCACGATCCCGTCGCATTGTTTATCCAGTCGGCTGGGGAACTTTAGGGTTCGGACTTCCGGCTGCAATTGGCCCAGCTGCTAACGGCAGTCGCACCCTTGCAGTTTGTGGCGATGGTGGCGTGGCTTTTGCTCTTGGTGAGCTGGCAACTATCGTGCAGGAAAATTTGCCTTACACACTCTTGATTGTCGATGACGGTGGCTATGGAATGTTGCGTTACGACCAGCAAGTTATGGGTCATCCAGAGCGCGGCGTGGATTTAGTTTCACCAGACTGGGCAATCCTGGCGCAATCATTTGGGCTTTCATTTACTGAAACCACAATTGAAGACTTAGGCGATGCTTTAGATCTAAAGCAGCCAGGAATCATTTTGATTCGCGAAACTTTGTATCCACCAAAGAGCACAAGTCCGCGTTGGGGCGAAAAGTAAACTAATCGAATTTCTGACCGGTTAGTTGTTCGTAAGCTGCGACGTAGCGTTCGCGAGTTTTCTCAATAACTTCATCAGGCAACGCCGGTGGTGCTTCCCCAGAATTTTTATCCCAACCTGATGCAGGTGATGTCAACCAATCGCGCACGAATTGCTTGTCATATGAAGGCTGGGCCTGGCCCGGCACCCATTGGTCAGCTGGCCAGTAACGTGAGGAATCTGGAGTTAACACTTCATCAGCCAGAACAATCTGATCTTTGTTGGCGCCAACTAGTCCAAGGCCGAATTCAAACTTGGTGTCAGCCAAAATGATTCCACGTTCGTATGCAATTTCAGCAGCTACGTCATAAATCCAAGTTGTGAAGCGCTTAAGTTGTTGTGCTTCTTCCATGCCGATCGAAGTAATCACTTCGTCAAAAGTTACGTTCTCGTCATGATCACCAATGGCTGCTTTAGTGGCCGGGGTGAATAGTGTCTTCGGAAGTTTGGCTCCGTCTTTAAGACCTGGCGGCAAACCATTGCCACAGATTGATTGATCCCGTAAGTAATCGGTGTAGCCAGATCCGGCCAGATATCCACGAGCCACACATTCCACTGGAAGCATCTCTAGCTTCTCACAATAAGTTGCGCGCCCTCGAACTGAGTTTGGAACGTTAGTTGAAAGCACGTGGTTGGGCACAATTCCTTGCAGGCGATCAAACCACCACATCGACATAGCGGTCAGGATTCTGCCCTTGTCAGGAATTACCGAAGGCAAGATCCAGTCGTAAGCCGAGATGCGATCGCTGGCGATAAATAGCAAACGACCATCTGGGGCTTCGTAAAGATCGCGAACTTTGCCGGAGTAAACATGCTTGAAATCAGCACCTAAGTCATAATCGGTGGGCTGAATTGTCACAGGATTGGCTCCGGTCGGTAGTTTGCAGCCTCAGGTGAAGTTGCGACGAGTTTTGAAACTTTAGCGGCCACCGCAGCAACCTGATCACGAGCAGCGCCAGTGAATTCGAGTGGCTTGGAAATTAGCGCTTCTAAATCTTCACGGTTGATGCCGAGACGGGAATCATTGGCAAGTCGATCCAGCACGGCATTGCCATCGCCGCCGTTTGGTCCGCGCATCTCAAGCGCTACAGCAACTGCGTGTTCCTTGATTACTTCATGCGCAGTTTCGCGACCGACGCCATTGCGAACTGCTGCCATCAAAATCTTGGTTGTAGCAAGGAATGGCAAGTAGCGAGAAAGTTCCCGATCAATTACGGCTGGGAAGGCACCGAATTCTTCCAAGACGGTTAAGAAAGTTTCAAACAACCCATCAATTGCATAGAACGAATCTGGAAGTGCAACGCGGCGAACTACGCTGCAGAACACATCGCCTTCATTCCATTGATTGCCAGCAAGTTCGCCAGCCATAGATGCATAGCCACGCAAGATCACCGTGAAACCATTTACCCGTTCGCAAGAACGAGTGTTCATCTTGTGTGGCATCGCACTTGAGCCAACTTGGCCTTCTTTAAAGCCTTCAGTTACTAGTTCATGTCCAGCCATCAAACGAATTGTTGTTGCTAGCGAACTCGGCGCACTGGCTAACTGAACTAATGCAGTCAAGACTTCGTAATCCAAAGAGCGAGGATAGATCTGACCAACACTTGTTAATACGTTCTTGATGCCTAGGTGATCTGCGATTCGAGTTTCAAGTTCAGCAAGCTTGCTGGCATCTCCATCGAAAAGATCCAGCATGTCTTGCGATGTTCCAACCGGGCCTTTAATTCCGCGTAGCGGATAGCGACTCAATAGATCATCGAGACGTTCGATGGAATGCAAAAGTTCTTCGGCTGCGGATGCAAAGCGCTTACCCAGAGTTGTGGTTTGGGCTGCCACGTTATGACTGCGACCAGTTAGCGCCACATCGGTGTATCTAACTGCCAGCTCAGCCAATCGGGATGCCGTAGCCAATGCCTTGATCCGAATGTAATAGCTGGCTTCAACAATCTGAAGCTGTTCCACATTTTCCGTTAGATCGCGACTGGTCATTCCTTTATGGATATGTTCAAACCCAGCTAGTTCGCAGAATTCTTCAATTCGAGCTTTAACATCATGACGAGTTAATTTCTCGCGTTCATTAATACTGTCCAGATTGATGTTAGGCAATGCCTTTTCGTATGCAGCTATTGCTTCCTGTGGAATATCGATGCCTAAATCTTTTTGTGCTTTTAGCACTGCAATCCAAAGATGGCGCTCAATTGCAATTTTGTTTTCCGCAGACCAGATGTTCGCCATTCCATTGGACGCATATCGGCTTGCTAGAACGTTCGGGATCATTGGCTTACTCAACTGTGGTCTCCCAATCTGATTTCACCAAGCGCTGCTTTCAGCGCAATGTCCGAACGGTGATGTTCCCCGTCGAACTCAATTCTCTCAATTCCAGCGTAGATCTGGTGCCGAGCATCGCTTAAATCACTGCCAGTCGCAGTCACACTGAGTACTCGCCCGCCATTAACTAGGATTTCCCCAGATTCATTGGACTTAGTTCCGGCATGGAAAACAGTTAAGCCAAGCATCTCGACCTCCGCGATTCCAGAAATGGTCGCGCCTGTCTTTGGTGAGTCTGGATAACCTTCAGCTGCCATAACGACAGTGACGGCTGAATCAGATTTCCAATCAAGCTCAGGCAGGCTGGAAAGTTTTCCGGTAGCAGCAGCTATCAGCAATTCACTTAAAGACGAATTAAGTCTGGCTAGTACGACTTGAGTTTCCGGATCCCCAAATCGAGCGTTGAATTCAATTACTCGAACTCCCCGACTGGTAACCGCAAGTCCAGCGAAAAGTAAGCCTTGGAATGGAATGCCTCTGCGGCTCATTTCATCAACCATCGGCTGCAAAACATTTTTTGTCACGTCAGTGACGAAATTTTTGGGCGACCAAGGCAGCGGTGAATATGCTCCCATGCCACCAGTGTTCGGACCTTCGTCGTTATTGCCAACACGTTTGAAATCTTGCGCTGGAGTCAGGGGCACAATCGTGGTGCCATCACTAACCCCAAACAAACTCACCTCGGGACCATCTAAGAATTCTTCGATTACAACCGCGCCACCATCACGACTATCAATGCACGCCATCGCATGAGCAACTGCCGCATCAAAGTCATCAGTTACAACGACTCCTTTGCCAGCTGCTAAGCCATCATCCTTAACCACGTAAGGTGCACCAAACAATGCAAGTGCGGCTCTAGCTTCTGGCACAGTTTGGCAATACTTACTGTCCGCAGTCGGAACCCCGGCAGCCTTCATGATTTCTTTGGCGAAAGCCTTGCTACCTTCTAAGGCAGCGGCTGCCTTGCTCGGACCAAACACAACAAATCCAGCATTGCGAAGTTCATCAGCAACACCAGCAACCAGCGGAGCTTCTGGACCAATCACTACTAAATCGGGTTTGTGCTTTTTCGCTAGTGCAACAACGGATGTAGCGTCGGCGATGTCTACGGCGGCAACCTGCGCGATGTTGGCAATTCCAGGATTGCCAGGCGCGCAGACGACTTCAACTTTTGGGTCTTGTAGCAGGGTGTGGGTTATGGCGTGCTCTCGTGCACCTTGACCAATAACCAGGATTAACACTTTCCTAAGCCTATTGCTAATTCACACAACAAAAAAATCCCGAACCTAGATTCGCACTAGGTTCGGGATTTTCTTAAGACTTACTTACCTTCGTAGTACTTACCAAGGCCAGCAAAGA
>JBILBY010000084.1:0-4429 GCA_044353415.1 Candidatus Nanopelagicales bacterium
CAGGCGCGCAGACGACTTCAACTTTTGGGTCTTGTAGCAGGGTGTGGGTTATGGCGTGCTCTCGTGCACCTTGACCAATAACCAGGATTAACACTTTCCCAAGCCTATTGCTTATTTGCACAACAAAAAAATCCCGAACCTAGATTCGCACTAGGTTCGGGATTTTTCTTAAGACTTACTTGCCTTCGTAGTACTTTCCTAGACCAGCAAAGACTTCGTCCAAAATCGCTAGACCTTCCTTGGCTTCAGTTTCAGAAACTGTGCAAGGTGGAACAATGTGCCAGCGGTTGTAGTTAGTGAATGGCATCAAGCCATGCTTCTTAGCTGACGCTACAAGTTCGCCCATTGCAGGAGATGTGCCACCGTAAGGTGCAAGCATTTCCTTAGTATCGCGATCCTTAACAAGATCAAGTGCCCAGAAGACACCCTTACCGCGAGCTTCACCAATGATCTTGTGACGCTCTGCTAATTCCTTAAGTCCTGGACCAAGAATTGTCTCGCCAATGTGCTTGGCGTTTTCCACAATCTTTTCTTCCTTCATGACATCGATAGTTGCCACGATTGATGCTGCAGCTAATGGATGACCTGAGTAAGTTAGGCCACCTGGGAAAACTTGGCTGTCGAATGTTGCTGCGATCTCATCACTGATAACAACGCCACCAACTGGAACGTAACCGCTGTTTGAACCCTTAGCGAATACAAACAAGTCAGGCTTTACATCAAAGGCATCGAATGCAAACCATTCACCGGTGCGACCAAAGCCAGCCATAACTTCATCAAGAATCAAAACGATTCCGTTATCGGTGCAAAGTTTGCGAACACCCTCGAGGTAGCCCGGTGGTGGAACAAGTACGCCAGCAGTGCCCACGACGGTTTCGATGATCAATGCACCGATTGTGTTTGGACCTTCGTACTTAATAACGTCAGCCAAGTGAGCTAAAGCGCGCTCAGTTTCTTGTTCTTGGGTTTCTGACCAGAAACTTGTGCGGTAAAGATGTGGACCAAAGAAGTGAACGTGACCGGCAGAGAATTCATTCGGCCAACGACGTGGGTCACCAGTTGCGTTAATCGCTGAACCAGTATTGCCGTGGTACGAGCGATAGAACGAAAGTACTTTGTGCTTGCGAGTGTGAATGCGTGCCATGCGGATCGCGTTCTCAACTGCATCGGCTCCGCCGTTGGTGAAGAAAACTTTGTTCATGTGATCAGGCGCTAAATCAGCGATTCGCTTTGCAGCTTCGCCACGCATATCGTTTGCATGCTGTGGCGCGATTGTTGTTAGCTTGCCAGCCTGTTCTTGAATTGCCTTAACAACTTTTGGATGCTGGTGACCGATGTTTACGTTCACTAACTGGCTTGAGAAATCTAGGTAGCGGTTGCCGTCATAATCCCAAACGTATGAACCTTCACCACCCTGGATCACCATTGGGTTTAGGGCGCCTTGCGCGCTCCAAGAATGAAATACGTGATTGCGGTCTAGGTCGTAAACTTCCTTGCCGCGGGCTGAATTAGCTTCCATGGTTTAGCAACTCCTATTACCAAGTGGTCGAGTCAATGCTACGCCTGTGGCAATAGCCTTGCGAACTTACGTGCCAAATCCACTTATCGCTGGACGTCGAGGCTGAGGTTGGGCCAACGGGACTCAACAATTGGCGCCGTTAGGTCAGAAAGCCGGAGAATCTGGTTGCCATCTGCATCAAAGTTTTCTGGATCTAGCCAAGCCACATAAGCATCCTGCGCCACAGGCCAGTCGCGATCAAGAATTGAGAACCAAGCGGTGTCGCGATTCTGACCCTTAACAATAGACATTTGCCGAAACAGTCCTTCAAAAGACATGCCAAGTCTCATAGCAGCGTTGATGGATGGCAGGTTCAAGGAATTGCATTTCCATTCGTATCGGCGGTAACCAAGATCAAATGCGTTCTTCATCATTAAGTACATAGCTTCGGTAGCAATCGGCTTTTGCTGAATGACTGGTGAGTAAGTAATCCAACCAACTTCAATTGAATAGTTATTCGGATCGACTCTCAGGTAAGAGGCAACTCCTACGGCTTTATTTGTTTCACTATCGATGATCGCGTAAAAGAATGGATCAGCTTTGTGCGCAACGCCTTCAACCCATGTGCGATATTCAGATTCACTACTAAATGGTCCCTGAGGCATGTAAGTCCAAAGCCGACCGTCAGTATCCAAGGAATAGACCGACCAAAGTTCTGCAGCATGTTTGTCTGCATCTAAAACTTCAAGGTAGCAATAGTTACCAGTAAGCATTACGGATTCGTCAGGTAGTCCAGGTCGTGTGACTTCGCCAACCGGTAAACCAATTGGATCGCCGAATTCGTTCTTGACTGAACTGATTTTCATTTAACTACTTTCGTAGCAAGTCATTAATGCTGATAGTTGCATTGCGATCTTGGCCAACGCCAACTGCAGAAATTGGGGTGCCGCTAACGTCTTCCAAGAACTTGATGTAGGAACGAGCATTTGCTGGAAGATCTTCCATGGTCTTCGCGCCGCTGATATCTTCTGACCAACCAGGCAACATTTCGTAAATTGGCTTTGCATGGTGGAATTCAGTTTGAGTCATAGGCAGTTCTTCAGAGCGTTTGCCGTCGATTTCGTAAGCAACACAAACTGGAATCTTTTCCCAGCCAGTCAAAACATCTAGCTTGGT
Source organism: Candidatus Nanopelagicales bacterium (assembly GCA_044353415.1). GTDB lineage: Bacteria > Actinomycetota > Actinomycetes > S36-B12 > UBA5976 > UBA5976. The sequence continues at coordinate 2,675 of JBILBY010000084.1, forward strand.
TAAGAAGATATCGGTCAAACCATTTATGCGAGTTGCATAACGCGCAATCGGTGCGTCGAACCAACCGCAACGACGAGGGCGACCAGTTGTGACACCGCGTTCGCCACCGATTGTGCGTAGCTTTTCACCATCTTCATCAAGTAGTTCAGTTGGGAATGGTCCAGAACCAACACGAGTTGTGTAAGCCTTAAGAATTCCAACCACACCTGTGATCTTGGTTGGGCCAATACCAGATCCGGCGCAAGCGCCACCAGCAGTTGGGTTGCTGGACGTTACGAATGGATATGTTCCGTGATCAACGTCAAGAAGTGTTCCCTGTCCGCCTTCAAGTAAAACAACCTTGTTCTCATCCAATGCGCGATTCAAAAGCAATGATGTATCTGCAACATATGGCTGCAAACGTTCTGCATGCTGCATCAAGTCTTCTACAACTTCATCAACGGTTACTGCGCGACGGTTGAATACCTTGACCAGCACTTGGTTCTTGCTAAGTAGTGAGCCTTCAATTTTTGCGCGAAGAATTTTCTCATCGAAAAGATCTTGAACGCGAATTCCTAGACGTGAAGTCTTGTCCGCGTATGACGGTCCGATACCTCGACCGGTGGTACCAATCTTGGAGTTACCCAAGAAGCGCTCAGTTACCTTGTCGAGAGTTACGTGATACGAAGTGATCAAGTGGGCATTGGCGCTGATCAACAAATTAGAAGTATCAATTCCTTGAGCTTCAAGTCCATCAATTTCTTCAAACAGAACGCCGACATCAATTACAACGCCATTGCCGATAACTGGAGTTACTTCCGGAGTCAAGATGCCACTTGGCAACAAGTGAAGCGCAAATTTTTTGTCACCGATTACAACGGTGTGACCTGCGTTGTTTCCACCTTGATAGCGAACGCAATAGTCAACGCGACTTCCTAGAAGGTCGGTAGCCTTACCCTTACCTTCGTCTCCCCATTGAGCACCAACTAGCACTACGGCAGGCATGGCAATTCCCCTTATGTCTCGATGAACCTAGATAAGGCTAGTCCTTATTTATGGTGAAGCTTTACTCGGCTAGTGCTTGAGTTGCAGCCGGGTCACAGTCCGTTAAAAACTGGGCGCAGCGAGTGGCTTCTGCTGACTCGCCGATGGATTTCGCGCCACGAGCTAGAGCGTTTAGGCAGCGCAGGAATCCACGATTTGGTTCATGGCTCCAGGGCACTGGGCCAAAACCCTTCCAGCCATTTTTGCGAAGTGAGTCAAGTCCGCGGTGGTAACCAACGCGAGCAAACGCATATGACTCAATGATTCGCTTTTCGTTCCATGCCTGGTCAGCAAGTGCGGCCCAAGCCAAACTACTTTCTGGAAATTCCGCAGCTACTGCCTCTGGTGATTTTCCAGCAGCGATTGCTTCTAGTGCGCGATTGTCTGCTGGAAGAAGTGTTGGAGGTGGGCCATCAAGTAAATCTTGTCCGATTGTCATTACTTAATACGCGTTCCGGTTGCGCGAAGGTCTTCGCAAGCCTTAACAACGCGTGCGGCCATTCCAGCTTCAGCAGCCTTGCCAAATGCGCGAGGATCATAAATCTTCTTGTTACCAACTTCGCCATCAATCTTTAGGATGCCGTCGTAGTTCTTGAAGATGTGGTCTGCAACTGGACGGGTAAATGCGTACTGCGTATCGGTATCAATGTTCATCTTGATTACGCCGTAATCGAGTGACTCGCGAATTTCCGAAAGCAAGGAGCCAGAACCACCATGGAAAACCAAATCAAG
>JBILBY010000085.1:0-4414 GCA_044353415.1 Candidatus Nanopelagicales bacterium
GATGCTGGCATCGGTGGCAGCAATGCAAGGACGAATTGCAATGTGGCATGCACTCGGTGATTCAGTGCACCCGTTGAACCTTGAAACTGTTTCTAGCAACGTTTTCACCGATCCAGAAATTGCAACTGTTGGTGTGAGCCAAGCAGATGTTGACTCGGGCAAGGAAATTGCCAATGTTTTGAACCTTCCACTTGCAACAAATGCTCGAGCAAAAATGCAAGGTATTTCGGAAGGGTTTGTAAAGATTTTTTGTCGACCAGATACCGGCGTAATTGTAGGTGGCGTTGTCGTGGCACCGAAGGCTAGCGAATTGATCTTTTCGATTGCGCTTGCAGTTGAACACAGACTTACAGTTGACCAGATGTCACAGACAATTACGGTTTATCCATCATTATCTGGATCGATTGCTGAAGCTGCTAGACAGCTACACCAAACCCAAAACTTGAATTGAGTTTTACTTGATCTCCATGGGTATTGATCAAGTTTTACTTGATCTCCATGGGTATTGATCAAGTTTTACTTGATCTCAATGGGTATTGATCAAGTTTTACTTGATCTCCATAAGTTCAGTACCGGTTGGAACTGTGGTTCCAACTTCGGCGTTAAGACCAGTAACAATGCCAGACTTATGAGCAGTTAGTGGCTGCTCCATCTTCATAGCCTCTAGAACAACAACTAGGTCACCTTGAGCTACCTCTTGCCCTTCAGTTACCGCAATCTTGACGATAGTTCCCTGCATCGGAGCCACAACAGCGTCGCCACTGCCGGCAGCACCAGACTTCTTACCAATCTTGCGAGCCGACTTCTTAGCGCCGCCACCAGATCCAATTGACATGTCACCAGGTAAAACAACTTCGATCCGTCGACCGTTAACTTCTACCGTGATTGGGTTACGAGCCTCTGGTTCAGCAAGTTCGCCTGCGCCACCCGAAAAGGCCGGGATGGTGTTATTGAATTCGGTTTCAATCCAGCGGGTGTGGACAGAAAATGGGATAGCAGCATCAGCTGGTGCGAAAGCTGGGTCGCTTACAACTGCGCGATGGAAAGTTAGTGCGGTGGCTATACCGTCAATCTCAAACTCAGCCAGTGCTCGGCGGGAACGCTCAAGCGCTTCTTGGCGATCGCGTCCGGTAACAATCAGCTTTGCCAATAGGGAATCGAAGTTGCCACCAATTACATCACCCTTGGTGAAACCTGAATCCAGGCGAACGCCTGGACCACTTGGTGGATTCCAAACAGTTAGTGAACCTGGGGCCGGTAAGAAACCGCGACCTGGATCTTCACCATTGATCCGGAATTCAATGGAGTGACCGCGAAGTTCTGGATCGCCATAGCCAAGTGCTTCGCCTTGAGCAATTCGGAATTGTTCGCGCACTAAGTCAATACCTGCGACTTCTTCAGAAACTGGATGTTCAACCTGAAGTCGAGTATTGACTTCCAGGAATGAAATCGTGCCATCAATTCCGATTAGAAACTCGCAAGTTCCAGCACCAACATATTTTGCTTCCTTCATGATGGCTTTGCTAGATGCGTAAAGTTCATCAATCTGCGCCTGTGACAAGAATGGCGCCGGAGCTTCTTCAACAAGTTTCTGGTGACGACGTTGCAGCGAGCAGTCACGAGTTGAAACAATTACAACATTTCCATGTTCGTCAGCTAGGCACTGAGTCTCAACGTGGCGTGGATTGTCTAAGTAACGTTCAACGAAACATTCACCGCGACCAAATGCAGCTACTGCTTCGCGGACTGCTGAATCAAAAAGTTCTGGAATTTCTTCTAGGTTGCGGGCAACCTTAAGTCCACGTCCACCACCACCGAATGCAGCCTTGATTGCAATTGGCAGACCATGCTTTTTGGCAAACGCAACAACTTCTTTGCTGTCCTTAACTGGATCAGGAGTGCCTTGCACCTGTGGCGCACCTGCACGAGAGGCAATGTGGCGTGCGGAAACCTTGTCACCTAAATCGCGAATTGCTTGTGGCGGTGGGCCAATCCAAATCAAACCGGCATCAATTACTGCCTGGGCAAATTCGGCATTCTCGGAAAGGAAACCGTAACCAGGGTGAACTGCATTGGCTCCAGATTTCTTAGCAGCATCAATGAGTTTTTCAATTACCAGGTAGCTCTCAGCAGCGCTGCTGCCACCAAGGGCGAATGCTTCGTCGGCAGCCTTTACGTGCTGAGCATCCCGATCAGGATCGGCATAAACTGCAACGCTGGCAATGCCAGAGTCAGCGCAGGCGCGGGCTACTCGAATCGCAATTTCGCCACGATTAGCAATTAGAACTTTTTCAATCTTGCGACTGGTGCCCACTTGAACTCCTAGAACGGCCTTTGGTCTCTCAAGTCTATAAGTCCCAAAGTTGGGTCCATTCAATGCTCATATCCTGGGTGAATTCTCGAAGTAAAGCCAAAGATATCCCGCCAACAGCTGGACTATCACCAGTCATTTTGGTTATGAAGGCTGCAGATTTACCTTCATGCGTAAAACCACCAGCTACCGAAAGCGGTTCTCCTGTATTTACGTAGGCGGTGATCTCGGCATCAGAGATGTCTGCAAATTCCACTTCGGCGCCAGCCACACCACTTCTGACTTGCCCACTAACTAAATCCATAACCCAGTGACCGGTATGCAGGTATCCAGATTTTCCGCGCATAGCTTTCCAGCGAGCTATCGCAACATCAGGACTGCCCGGTTTACCAAATGACTGGCCTTCAAACTCGAGCATTGAGTCCGCAGCAATTACCAAAAGATTTCGATTCTCGGTGACAGTTATTTCCTTGACCACAGCTTCACCTTTTGCAGTTGCTAAGGCCACACACAGATCAGCGGTATTGATCGGACTCAACTTTGTCGCGATTTCATCTTCATCGACATGACTCACTTGAACTAACGGTGTGATGCCAGCATTCATCAAAAGTGAATACCGAGAAGTTGATGCGGAGGCAAGTAAAACAGTGCGAGACATTTATCTACTAACGCTAAAGATCTAGTACGGATGAGGCAGGGCAGAGCGGCGCCAAGTACCTGCACCATGCTCAAATGATTTACGTACGCCACGATGAGCAGCATTCCATTCAGGACGCAACTGCGAGCGCTTACTTGCCAAACTTGCAGCCGCCGCTTGCGCAGTAATCACCATGAGTACTGCAGCCAACTCTTCATCCGTTGGCTGGCCGCGTACAACTTTAATTTCCTGACTCACAGTGGGATATTTCCATGCTTCTTTGGAGGCAAAATTTGACGCTTGCCACGCAGCGAACGAAGTGCGCGAATTACCATTACGCGAGTTTCGCTCGGCACAATTACCCGGTCGATGTAGCCGCGCTCGGCTGCGATGTATGGATTGGCGAACTTGTCGTCATATTCTTGAAGTAGACGTGCTCGCTCAGTTTCTGGATCTTTAGCATCAGCTAATTCCTTGCGGTAAAGCACGTTTACTGCGCCCTGCGCACCCATGACAGCGATCTGAGCACTTGGCCAAGCCAAGTTAATGTCAGCACCAAGATGCTTTGATCCCATAACGTCGTAAGCGCCACCGTAAGCCTTGCGAGTGATTATGGTTACCAATGGAACTGTGGCTTCTGCATATGCATAAAGCAGTTTTGCACCGCGGCGGATGATGCCCTGCCATTCTTGATCAGTTCCAGGTAAGAATCCTGGTACATCGACCAAAGTGATTACTGGAACATTGAATGCGTCACAAGTTCTGACGAATCGAGCAGCTTTTTCGCTGGCATCGATATCAAGCGTTCCAGCAAACTGCATTGGCTGGCTAGCAACTACACCAACTGGGCGGCCTTCGACGCGACCATAACCACAAATAATGTTTGGTGCGAACAGCGCTTGGGTTTCCAAGAACTCACCATCATCAACAATGGTCTCGATTACCTTATGCATGTCGTACGGCTGATTTGGCGAATCCGGAATGATGGTGTCGAGCAACAAATCTGCCTCGGAGATTTCCAGATCAGCTTCAATGTCTAGGTATGGAACTTCATCCATGTTGTTGCTTGGTAGGAACGACAGTAGGTTCTTCACATATTCCAAAGCATCATCTTCGTCTGATGCCATGTAGTGAGCTACACCTGATTTGGTGTTATGGGTACGAGCGCCACCTAAGTCCTCGAACGCAACCTCTTCACCAGTAACAGTCTTGATAACTTCCGGTCCTGTAATGAACATGTGTGAAGTTTGATCAACCATCACAATGAAGTCGGTTAATGCGGGGGAGTAAACCGCGCCACCCGCACATGGGCCAAGCACTAAAGAGATTTGTGGGATAACACCAGATGCATGTGCATTGCGCTTAAAGATTTCGCCATACAGACCAAGAGATACAACACCTTCTTGAATGCGTGCGCCACCGGAATCGTTTATGCCGATCATTGGCACGCCAGTCTTCAGCGCCAA
>JBILBY010000086.1:0-4401 GCA_044353415.1 Candidatus Nanopelagicales bacterium
GGGTTGGCGCAGCAAGTCGAACACCTTGGGCGGGAGCAACTGGAGTTTGAACGGTCACCGCTTCAACACGAATCGAACGCGTTGCTTCATAAGCCAGAAGTGTCACCAATTCGTCAGCTAACCGGCGAAATGTCGGAGAATCAGTTCGTTCATCTCGCAATGCAGTTAGCTTGTGGGAAATTAGTGGGTGATCAGTAATTAGTTTGCGCACGTGCTCACAATAACTGCAGCCACCGGGTTTCCAGAGTCTGGATCAGGATTTTGTTATCAGTGTGACTGGTGTGACTAAATGTCGACTTAGTCGATTACAGATTGGTGACGGTTGTCTTAACAAGTACGCCAACTGCGCGTTAAAAAGTCACACAACGTACACTTTCTGTAGGTATTGCGAATGTCGCAGTGTCGTTAAGAGAAGAGGAGCCCTCAGTGTTGAAGGGTGTAAAACTTGCCTCCGTCCTAGCTGTAGCCTCACTGGCACTTGCAGCATGTGGATCAAGTGGCGAAACCGCAGAAAGTGCAGCTCCAGTTGAGACTGCTGCAACTGCAAGCGTCAAGGTTGGAATGGCCTATGACCAAGATGGTAAGGGTGACGGCTCGTTCAACGACGCTGCATTCGCTGGTCTTTCAAAGGCTCAGACAGATCTTGGTGTTGAAATCAAGGAAGTTAATTCAGGATCAAGCGCAACTGATGCTACTCGCGAAGAACTACTAACCCTTCTTGCTGATGGTGGATACAACCCAGTTATCGCAGTTGGATTCGCATACAGCGCAGCACTAGCTGCAGTTGCTCCAAAGTTCCCAGAGACAACTTTCGCAATTGTTGACTCAGTTGTTGAATCACCAAACGTTGGATCATTGATCTTTGCTGCAGAGCAGGGTTCATACCTAACTGGTGTAATCGCAGCAACTGCATCGAAGTCAGGCGTTATTGGCTTCATCGGTGGCATGGAAATCGATCTAATCAAGGCTTTTGAAGCTGGTTACATCGAAGGTGCAAAGTCTGTTAACCCAGACATCAAGATTGAGTCCAAGTACATGGGCGCTGCAGGCGACAACACAGCATGGAACGTGCCTGAAAAGGCAAAGACTGCAACTGATGGCATGATCGCCAACGGTGCAGACGTTATCTATGCTGCTGCTGGTGGTTCCGGTCTAGGTATGTTCCAGTCTGTAAAGGCTGCTGCTGATGGCGGAGCAACTGTATGGGCAATCGGTGTTGACTCTGATCAGTACACAGTTCCAGCACTTGCTGAATACAAGGACATCATCTTGACATCCATGTTGAAGCGCGTTGACGTAGCTGTATACGACGTAATCAAGGGCTCAGTCGATGGCGCACCACTTGTTGGTGTCCAGGCCTTCGACCTGTCTAAGGATGGCGTAGGTTACGCAACATCCAACTCTGCTGTATCTGAATTCGCTGCTGCTGCTGATGCTGCTGCAGAGAAGATCAAGTCCGGCGAAGTTGTAGTTGGTACAACCGTTCAGTAATAAATCACTGCAGTGAGGCTCGGGTGGAAATCTCCACCCGAGCCTCACTTTTTGTTTCGGGAAGTCGTAAGTTTAGGTAGTAACAAAATCTGAAAGGCGCGGTCGAAGCTAATGAGCCAAAGTGCACTAGCGGTTGAACTCAAAGGGATCTGGAAGCGGTTCCCTGGGGTTATTGCAAATAGCGACATCAACTTAAAGGTTGCTTCTGGAACCGTTCATGCCATCGTCGGTGAGAACGGTGCGGGCAAGTCCACATTGATGAAGATTCTTTACGGCATGCAAAAGGCTGATGAAGGAACGATTTCAATCAACGGCAGCGATTTAGTTTTTAACTCACCATCCGATGCAATCGATTCAGGTATCGGCATGGTGCATCAACACTTTATGTTGGCCGACAACTTCACAGTTTTAGAAAACATTGTTTTAGGTAGCGAGCCCAAGAATGGTATCCGCTTAGATTTTGCCAAAGCTCGCAAACAGATTTCCGAAATTGCTGCCGAGAACGGTCTGGCTGTAGATCCAGATGTTTTAGTTAGTGAACTTGGTGTTGGCGATAGACAAAGAATTGAAATTCTCAAGGTGTTGTATCGCGGCGCAAAGATTTTGATTTTAGATGAACCAACTGCGGTTTTGGTTCCACATGAAGTTGATGAATTATTCAATACACTTCGCGATCTTAAAAAAGAAGGTCTCACAGTAATTTTCATCAGTCACAAACTCGATGAAGTTTTATCCATCGCAGACGAGATCACTGTGATTCGCCAAGGAACCACAGTTGGCAGCGTTAACCCACATACTCAAAATGTCTCGGCGCGCGACCTGGCAGAGATGATGGTTGGAAATGAATTACCAACTCCAGAAGCTGTTGGCGACACAATTCGAGATGAAGTAGTTCTGAATGTTGAAAATCTCTCGGTGTTTGCCAAGGGTGGCAAAGCATTAGTTGATGACATCTCCTTCCAGATTCGTGCCGGTGAAATTGTTGGCATTGCAGGTGTCGAAGGTAATGGTCAGGCGGAGATTCTTGATGCTTTGATGGGTATCGAGTCAGCAACCGGCCGCGTTCAGTTTAAAGACGAAGACATTACTAATAAGTCAACGCGTCATCGCCGCGAACTTGGGATTGGATTCATTCCCGAAGACCGGCATCGCCAAGCATTAATGCTTGAAGCCCCACTTTGGGAAAACCGAATGTTGGGACATCAAACTAGGTCACCAAACGCTAAAGGTATTTGGCTAACACCGCGCAGTGCTAAGGCCGATACCAAGCGAATCGTTGAAGAATACGACGTGCGTACTCCGAGTATCGACGTGCTTGCCAGCGCACTATCCGGTGGAAACCAACAGAAACTTATTGTTGGTCGCGAAATGTCAGGTGAGCCAAAGTTGCTTATTGCTGCACACCCAACTCGTGGTGTTGACGTTGGTGCGCAAGCGGCAATCTGGGATCACATTCGACATGCCCGTCAATCTGGTTTGGCGGTTTTGTTGGTATCAGCAGACCTTGATGAATTAATTGGTTTGAGTGACAACATCAAAGTCTTGCTGCGAGGAAAGTTTGTGGCGGACGCAGATCCAGCCACGGTGACACCGCAAGAACTTGGAACCGCAATGACCGGTGCAGGAGAGGCAGCCTAATGAATCTTCGCAGAATTGGAATGACCCTGATTGCACCAGCAATTGGATTGTTCATCTCACTAGCCACAACTGCAGTTATCTTGATTGCAATTGGTGCCAGCATTTCAACCGTATTCTCCTCGATGTGGAATTACGGAACTTCACCGCGAGCTATGTCGTTGATGCTTAACTTGGCAACAATCTATTTCTTAAGCGCGTTAGCAGTTTCTATTGGCTTCAAAATGAATTTGTTTAACATCGGTGTTAATGGTCAATACGTACTCGGTGCACTGGCTGCGGCAGTAGTTGCTAGTAACTTAACTTTGCCGAAGGTTGCCTCAGTTACCATCACAATTTTGTCAGCAATGTTTGTCGGTGCGCTATGGGCTGGAATTGCAGCGTGGTTGAAAGTAGCTCGCGGAGTTAGCGAAGTTATCTCCACCATCATGTTGAACTTTATTGCAATCGGAATCATCAGTTACATAATTGTGCGGACTCCAATTGGTACCGAAACTAGTTTGAACATTCGTGGTACCGCTGCGATTCCAGAATCGGGAATGCTTCGCGGCATTGCGTTTATCGATCCAGGAACTCCAATCTATGGATTCTTTTTCATCTCAATCGTTATCGGTATTGCATATTGGTTCTTACTAAATCGCACCCGCTTTGGTTTTGATCTGCGAGCAACTGGAAAATCTGCTACCGCAGCCCGTACTAGTGGCGTGCAATCTAATCGAATGATTGTGGTAACTATGTTGCTCTCAGGAGCAGTCGCTGGCTTGGTCGGTCTTCCTTACCTACTAGGTGACACCGGTTCCTATACCTTGCAGTTCCCAACTGACTGGGGATTCACTGGAATTGCCATCGCGCTTCTGGGTCGCAACAATCCACTCGGCATCGCACTCGGTGCAATCCTTTGGGCTTTCTTAGACATCTCAAGTGGCCAGTTAATTTTGGAAGGTGTCCCACGTGAGATCTCAACGATCATGCAGGGATTGATTGTGATTGTGGTTGTGATCTCTTATGAAGTTGTTCGCCGCTACCAAGTTAAGAGTGAGCAAACCAGTGTTGCTAAGGCATTAGAAAAGCAGGAGGCATCAGTATGACTTACTTAAAATCTCGCCGATTCATAGGCGCTGCTTTTACTGCCATCACCATGCTTTCAATCACTCGCACGATCACTGGCAATGGTGACCTCACCAGCACAGTAACGATTGCGCAAGCTTTAGTTTTCGCTTCGCCAATTGCGCTTGCTGGTCTGGCTGGTATTTGGGCAGAGCGTGCAGGCGTAAT
>JBILBY010000087.1:0-4349 GCA_044353415.1 Candidatus Nanopelagicales bacterium
CAATGATGTTTGCGCCGATGTCTAAGACTTTGTTTGGCAAGCCAATTAGACAACTGGGTGTTTGGTCTGCCTTTGCATTATTTGTATTGGTATTCCCGGCAAACATTTACATGGCAATTGACTGGATGGATAACGAAATGCCAGATCCACTAATTGCCTTAGCGCGCCTGCCATTGCAATTTGGATTGTTTTACTGGTGCTGGGCCTTGAATAAAGACATGAACCGGGAACTAGCTAAAGCAATTTAGCTTTCTAGAATCACGAAGATCTTTCGAGTTCCAGGTTCTTGATTCCAATTAACTGGAGTTCCGCGCTTGATTCCAAAGACGTCACCAGTTGTAAAAACTTCAGGGGATTTACCAGGCTCAGTTAGCGTGATCTTGCCCGCAAGCACAACGCAGACTTCATCCATTGGGTATTCGTCAAAGTCCTGGGAATGTGGATCAGCAGACCAGATACCAGCAAAGAATTTTTCATTCTCACCAAAGAATGGCGTGACGCAGTATTCGCCCGGGGAGTCTGGGTCTGCAGGTAACTCTGCATTGGTGTCAATGCGGACAATGTTGCTCATGATTAGCCTTTCAGCGGGTTTTAACAATGCTACCTAGCAGACTAATTTCAATAGGCTAGGGCTGTGCCAAAGCTGAATCAATTCATTGCTCTCGGGGATTCCTTAACTGAAGGCCTGTCAGATAAGTATCCAGACGGTAGTTACCGAGGCTGGGCTGATCGAGTTGCCGATGAGATGTCAAAGCAAGATTTAGATTTTCGTTATGCAAATTTGGCCGTTCGAGGAAAGCTAATCGAGCAAGTAGTTGCCGATCAACTACAGGTCGCATTGCCGTGGATGCAGCAGGCACAGACATTAGTTACCTTTCATGCCGGAGCTAACAATGTCCTTCGCCCCAAATTTGAACCAGAGCAAGTTTTTGAAACCTATAGAAATGCCGTTTCTCAGATTTCAGGCACGGGGGTGAAGTTACTGCTGTTCACAGTGAGAGAAGTAAGTAATCCGCAGACCAAAACGCAGCACTATTGGAACCAACGGTTTGGTCCATTTAATGCGAACGTAAAGCAAGTCGCGCAGGAATTCGGAGCAACGGTCTTGGATGCAAACTCCCAAGAAGTTTTTGGCGATCCACGCATGCTCGCGGCTGATCGCTTACATCTGTCATCCGAAGGTCACCGTCGAGTGGCAGCAGCAGTATTGCGAGCCATTGAACTTCCGCACGATGCCGATTGGCAAGATCCGATGCCTCCGTATCGTCAAACGCCAGCTCCACTTCGCGCAATTGGTTTCGTTGCATGGGGAATTGGGTTTCTAGTCCCTTGGGCAGCGCGTCGCGTAACCGGAAAATCTTCGGGCGATGGCAGGGTGGCCAAACACACGGAACTCGTAAACTGGTCACCAAGAATTTAGGAGTTGATCGTGGCAAAGCTCGGATTGGTTGATGGCAAACTCAATACGCTTTCTGAGCCACAGAGAACTGTGATGCTAAAGCTGGCAGAAACTATTCGCGAACTCATTCCTTGCGCTACCGAATGCATCAGCTATAACTTGCCAGCTTTTGAAGTTGAAGGTGGCGTTATCTGTGGCATTGAAGGCTATAAAAAACATAACTCTTACTTTCCATTTAGCGGAAGCGTGCTGACTCAGCTATCCAATGAACTCGCAAGTTATGAAATGACCCAAGGGTCGCTTCACTTTGCTTTAGACAAGCCATTGCCAAAGGGTTTACTAAAGAAGTTGATTCGCGTGCGCCTTGATCAAATCGAGGAAAAGTCTCGTAAAGGGACAGGTCCAGCTCTTACCTACTATGACAATGCCGTTCTGCAATCAAAGGGCAAGTTTCGAAAAGGTGAACTTCATGGACCTTGGCAATGGTGGCGAAAAGATGGAACTTTGATGCGCAGTGGCGAGTTTAAAGATGGTGATCAGGTCGGCACTTGGTGGACTTATGACCAGCAGGGGCGAAAATACAAGTCAACGATTTTCTCTTAGTTCAATCAAACCCAGAGGAGACTTCACTTTCTGACACAATAGAGTCGTGAAGCAAACCCCAGTCGCAGGCATTCGGTCCACAAAACAGCGGGCTGCAGTTGCCAGCATTCTTACGACTATTTCTGATTTTCGTTCTGCACAGGAAATCTATGGCTTGCTTCAGGAAACTGGAGAATCAATCGGACTGTCAACTGTCTACCGAACTTTGCAAGGCATGCAGAGCTCTGGTGAAGTTGACGTTGTGCTTCGAGCCGATGGCGAGTCCATGTATCGGCGCTGCACCGATGGTCACCACCACCACTTAGTTTGTCGCGCGTGTGGTCACACAGTCGAGGTCGAAGGACATGCAGTTGAAGACTGGGCAGATTCAGTTGCGCAAAATCATGGCTTTACCGATGTTGATCACACACTAGAGATCATGGGACTTTGTAAGTCCTGTTCTTAGTGCTGATGCGGGGCTTGTTCCTGAATCTCATTGCGATGACGCAAGTGCAATGAATTTGTTGTCAAGGCTAAGACCACAAAGATGGCAAGGGCCAGCAAAACAATAGTTGGTCCTGGTGGCACATCTACATAAAACGACAGAGTCAAGCCGCCTGTGGCAGAAAGCATTCCGATCGCAGAAGCCAAAAGGCCTGTTGTTTTGAAACTATGTGTTAGTTGTTGCGCTGCAGCTACCGGAACAATCATGATTGCACTCACGAGCAAAAGACCGACAGTTCGCATTCCAACAACTACGGTTACGGCTGCCATTGAAGTAAGCAGGACACTCATTGCGGTTACGCGGATACCTTGAACGCGAGCAGTTTCACCATCCAAGCTCATGGCAAAAATTTGATTACCGTAGCGAAGCAAAATAACAATTAGAGCTAGCGCTGCAAGTCCAAGTGCCACAAAGTCCTGTGTTGAAACGGTGGATAAAGAGCCAAATAGATATTGATTCAATGCAGTACTAGCTTTGCCTCCGGCTAAGGATGTAAGTAGTACACCGCCTGCGATGCCACCGTAGAAGATTAAGGCAAGCGCTAGGTCACCAGCAGAGCGACTTTTGTGTCGCACTAATTCCAAAATCAAAGCACCAAGTATGGATACGAAAAGCGCAGTAATAACTGGCTCGGTGCCAGTTAGAAAAGCTAAGCCAACGCCAGCGATGGCAACGTGACCCATGCCATCACCAAGTAATGCCAGACGACGTTGGACGAGAAAAACGCCGATTAATGGTGAGATCATTCCAACAATGACCGCAGCAATGAGTGCTCGCTGCATGAATTCATAAGACAGCATCATGAATCCAATAATCGTGGTGGGGGGTTCTTGGTATGACTGTGGTGGCTGCTCTCAGAAGTGTTTGGAAGGTTAGCCACCGGGCCGTCGTATGAGATACCACCGTCCGCCAAAACGATGGCTCGATCGATGTCGTATTTAAATGGACCAAGCTCGTGGGTAATCATTACAACGCAAGCACCTTTTGCGACTAGACCTCTAATTGCTGTAACTAATTCATCTTGGTTGCGAGAGTCAACGCCGGCAGTTGGTTCATCAAGTATGTAAATGTCTGCGTTAGTAGCAAGAGCTCTAGCAAGTAGAACCCGGCGCTGTTGACCATCAGAAAGTTCATCTAGTCGATCTTTAGCGCGATTTGCCAATCCGACTTGCTCAAGAGCTGCCATTACGGCTGCTTTCTTATCCTTGGTAGCAATCTTCTTTTTTGGATAAACCAGGGCAGAGCTAACAGTTTCAAAAACTGAAACTGGAACAGTTGCTGAATTGATCAATTTCTGGGGGACATAAGCAATCCGATGCCACTCATTGAAGTCATGAATGTTTGTACCATGCACATCCACAGAGCCCTCATGCATCGGAAGCAAGCCCAGCATCGCCTTGATTAAGGTAGTTTTGCCGCTACCGTTTGCGCCAAGAATTGCAATTGTGGTTCCTGGGAAAAAATCTAAATCAATGTCGCGCAGAATTGAAACATCATCAAAAGAGACACACAAATGACGCGCCGAAAGGCTCGGCGCGTCATTTGCAGTAGTTAAATTCACGAGCAGGTTTGCCCCTTAATCAAAGCCTGAAGGTTGGCTTGCATCACCGTAATAAATGTATCGGTGGAACCTTCAACAAGGCCTTCAATTGGATCAAGAACTGCTGTGGTGGCACCTGTTTCATTTGCAACTGTTTCGGCAATCGCTGGTGAAACTAAGGTTTCGTAATAGATTGTTGTAATTCCTTCGGCTTTCACCATTTCAGAAATTTCAGCAAGACGTGCTGGGCTTGGTTCGGATTCAGGAGATAGTCCAGCAATTCCATGCTGTTCAAAGCCATAAGCATTTGCTAAGTATCCAAA
>JBILBY010000088.1:0-4340 GCA_044353415.1 Candidatus Nanopelagicales bacterium
TCTCCGTTGGTTCTAGATCTTGATCTATTGGTTTCCAGCACAAACGACAATCCGGTTTATTACGTGCAGTACGCACACGCCCGCATTGCATCGGTTGTTAGAAATGCTGCTGAACTTGGATTGATACCGGCGAATACTTCAGATTGGGATCCAGCAACTTTTGATCCATCACAGCTAACCGATGATAGAGAAGGCGCCCTGCTTGGATTATTGGCTGATTACCCACGCGTGGTCGCATCAGCTGCTGAACTTCGCGAGCCTCACCGAATTGCTCGCTACATAGAGGAAGTAGCAACCAGCTACCACTCGTTCTATGCTGCTTGCCGAGTTCTGCCACAAGGGGACGAGCCAGTCACTGAGCTAAACATTGCAAGGCTTTGGCTATGCGCTGCAACGCGTCAAGTGATTTTCAATGGTCTTGAATTGCTGGGTGTTAGCGCACCCGACAGGATGTAACCATGGCTTCGGATTTAAACCCATTGATATGGCCCGCATCTGCGACCCGAAATAGCCAGGGAGAAATCTCAATAGGCGAGGTATCGGTTACAGACCTTGCACAAAAATACGGAACTCCACTTTATGTTTTTGACGAAGCAGATGTTCGTAAACGTGCCCGTGACTATGTGGCTGCATTCACTGTTTCAGATATCGAAACCAGCGTTCACTACGCCGGCAAGGCTTTCATAACAACGAAAGTTGCCCAGTGGGTAAATCAAGAAGGCCTTGGAATTGATGTCGCAAGTGCTGGTGAATTAGAAGTTGCGCTTCGCGCTGGCATTGATCCAAAGCAGATAGTTATGCATGGCAACAACAAAAGCGTTAAGGACTTAGAGCGAGCCGTTGAAGTCGGCGTTGGCCGAGTGGTCATTGACAGCTTGATCGAAATTGAACGTTTGAATTCCGTGGCCGCGGCTGCTGGAATAGTGCAGCAGGTCTTACTTCGACTAACTGTTGGTGTTGAGGCTCATACGCATGAGGCGATCTCAACCGCTCATGAAGATCAAAAGTTTGGACTGTCAACTGCTTCCGGAATGGCAATGGCCGCGGTTGACAACGTTTTGGAATGTGATGCGCTGTCACTTGCCGGACTTCATTCACACATTGGATCTCAAATTTTCGACGCCACAGGTTTTGAATTAGCCACTCACAGAGTTGTTGACTTCGCTGTGCAAATCAAAGAGCGCCATGGCATTTCGGTAAGCGAGTTAGACGTTGGTGGGGGAATGGGAATTGCCTACATAGAAGGCGATGACCCACTTGATGTAACCACAATGGCTAAATCGATTTTGGACATCGTTCGCACGGAATGTGCTCGAGTAAAGATTTCCGTTCCAAAAATCAGCGTTGAACCAGGCCGCGCAATTATTGGCAATCCTGGCATCACGCTTTATGAAGTTGGAACCGTTAAGCCTGTTGAATTAGATAGTGGAATTACTCGCCATTACATTTCTGTAGATGGTGGCATGAGCGACAACATTCGAACTGCTCTTTATGACGCGGAGTACACCGCTGTTATTGCAAATCGTTATTCCGATGCCAAAAAGGTTTTATCTCGTGTTGTTGGCAAGCATTGCGAAAGCGGTGACATCGTTGTCCGCGACATTGAATTACCAGCTGACACTCGACCAGGGGACTTGATTGCCGTTGCAGCTACTGGGGCTTATTGCCGATCGATGGCAAGCAATTACAACCACATCCCACGCCCAGCAGCCGTAAGTGTTGCCGCTGGTAAATCCCAAGTGCTTCTGCGCAGAGAAACAATCGAAGATTTATTGATCTTCGATGCTGGAGTTAACTAGCCTTTTCTTTTTCAATTGATCTAACTAGTAGTCGATTGAATTCGAAAATTGCAGTTGCAATCATTAGTGCCGAAGCAATGAACAGCAAGCCACGTAACGCAACTTGAGTATTCATGACTATGAACGCACCTAGCGCAACAAAAATTATGGCTCGTGCAAATGAAATCCAAACATTTGCTGGTCGTGCCCAAATCTTTTTCCAAGTTTTTGCAACTTCACTTGGCACATCAACGTCAGGTAAAACTCCGCCTAGCAAGGTGTAAGCCATGCCACCTGCCACGATCAAGATCGCAGCTGGAATCCAGAAAGCAGCATCAAATTGATTCCATGAAGCAATTAGGTAGATTCCGATATCAGGATCGCGACCGAAGATGTTCGTTGCAATCCAAATCGCACCACTTATTCCGGCAAGGATGCCACCTGAAATCATCACTGACTTAGCAACTCGCTGCGCACCTTGACGACGAAATGGTGCAAGCAAGATAACTGCAACGAACATAACTGCGGCAGCAATCGGCAAAGCCATAGATAGCGTGTCAGAAATCTTTAATACCTTTTGCAGCGTATTAATAGTTGCCAAAATGCTTCCAGCTGGTGGTTCAAGACTTAGCGCAGCAATCGGTTCAATCCCAAGCTGAGGCGCAAACATGTTTACTTTTTCAATTGCAACGTTTGCAGTCTCAGTAAATTCAAGTTTTAGTGCTTGACCCTTTACAAATGCATCACGTAATTGAACGGCAGCGCCACGAATTGGTTCAGAAAGGGCATCGCTGGAAAGAATCTTGGCAGCAGCATTCTCGATGACCGGGCGAAACGGGGCGGCATTTGGCGCCTTCTCGATTAACACATCGGTCAACTGGACACTCATTTTGGCGATTACGGCCGGGTCCTGTCGAATGCTCTCAATATGGTCAGCCAACTTCGGGCCATTGAGCAGATTATTGTTTACGATTCCAGCAAAAGCTCCGAGAGTTAGGGCAAAAGTGCCCAGAACTATTAGGACTTTGGACAGCACTCGTAAAGACTTTGTATTTCTCATTTATTACCCCGTTGTTCGAATTCTTGACTAAACCCTATTCGATTATGCGCCCTAAACTGCTTCTTTTGGCTTGTTTCAAGGGTTTCTGCCAGACTTAGAGCACGCAGGAGTACGGGATTTTCTTGGTTTCTGCACAGTATTAATAACGGCAATTGATACCAGAAGTAAATAAGGAGAAAAAGATGAGTTCCCCGCTAACGGTTGCACTACTAGGTGGCGGAACTGTGGGCGCGTCAGTTGCCCAACTTATCTCCGAGAAATCTGATGACTTAACGGCTCGAATTGGCCGAGAACTAAGGCTAACTGGAATCGCAGTTCGTGATGCTTCAAAACCACGCCCAGGTGTTGATTCCAAACTTCTTACCGAAGATGCTGCAGGCCTTGCGGCATCCGGCGCAGACATTGTGATCGAAGTTATTGGTGGAATTGAACCTGCCAAAACATTAATTGAATCTGCAATCGCAAATGGTTCATCCATTGTTACTGCGAACAAAGCTTTACTTGCCGCTCACGGTGCTCACCTTCATAAATTGGCAGAAGAAGCTGGCGTTGATCTTTACTACGAAGCCGCAGTAGCTGGCGCGATTCCATTGCTTCGCCCATTGCGTGAATCTTTAGCAGGGGACAAAGTTACAAAGATTCTTGGAATTGTTAACGGCACCACAAACTTCATTTTGTCGAAAATGTATAACGATGGCGCTGACTATTCAGTTGTACTAAAAGAAGCTCAAGACTTGGGTTATGCCGAAGCTGATCCAACTGCAGATGTTGAAGGCTTCGATAGCGCGGCTAAAGCTGCAATTCTTGCTGGCCTAGCATTCCACACCAATGTAACTTCTGATGACGTTTACCGCGAAGGCATGACAAAAGTTACTGCCGACGACATCGCAGCAGCTAAGTCACTTGGCTATGTAATCAAGTTGCTTGCTATTGCAGAATTAACTGACGATGACAAGGGTGTAATTGTTCGCGTTCATCCAGCAATGATCCCGGTAACGCATCCATTGGCAAGTGTTCGCGATGCATTCAATGCCGTATTCGTGGAAGCTGATGCTGCCGGTCAAGTTATGTTCTACGGTCGTGGCGCCGGTGGCGCACCAACAGCCAGCTCCGTCGTCGGTGACGTTGTGGCCGCTGCTCGCCACCGAATCACCGGTTCAGTTGGTCCGGCGCAAAGTATTTACGCAGACCTTGAAGTGCGTTCAATTGGCGAGGCTAAGACTTCCTATTACTTGAATCTCAAAGTTTCAGATGAATCAGGTGTGCTGGCTGCAATTTCAAATGAGTTCGCCAAGCATGATGTTTCAATCCAGGCAGTTCGCCAAGACGGTGAGGGCGATGCCGCGAGTTTGATCATCCGCACTCACGAGGCGCCAGAAAGTCGTCTGCGGGCAACTGTCGAAGCCTTAGAAAACATGACTGCAGTTCGCGAAGTTCTAGGTGTTATGCGTGTTGAAGGTGCGGGCGCATAGTCATGGCCCATATTTGGCGCGGTGTCATTG
>JBILBY010000089.1:0-4274 GCA_044353415.1 Candidatus Nanopelagicales bacterium
GCACGAACGGGAGAAGAAGCACGCTTTCGACTAAAGCGCACACTCAGTCCGCAGCGTAGTGGCACTCAAGTTGTTATCACCGTGTTGTTTGTAGTTCTTGGATTTACATTGACCGCAGCAATTGCTGACAGCGAATCTGAATCAATTCTGGCGAATGCGCGACAAAGTGACTTAGTAAGCCTGTTGGATGATCTGGCACAGCGTGAAGCCAGACTCGAAGCAGAGAACACCAGACTTGAAGAGGCTCGGGAAACTTTATTGGGTGGGGATGAATATTCAGCACTCAATGAGGCGAAACGTAGAGCTGATGCCCTCGGAGTATTAGCGGGTAGTGAAACCATCATTGGAACAGGAATCGAAGTTTCGATTTCGGGCAACCTGACCGCCTCGACACTTATTGATGCCATTCAGGAACTACGAGATGCGGGTGCAACTGCTATTCAAATATCAGACCGTGGTTTGGCAGTTCGTCTCGTGGCCAACAGTTGGTTTGCAGACAGCACCAGCGGAATTACAGTTACCGGGACTGCATTACAGGTACCAATCAAAATCTCGGTTATCGGCGATCCTTCAGTTCTGGTTCCTGCCGTTGAAATCCCAGGTGGTTTGGTGGATACCGTAGGTTCTGGTGGCGGCGAAGTCGTAATCACCGAGAGTGAAAATGTGGACATTTCGGCCATCGTGCCCCTGCCTAAATCCTAGATAGGAATGGCGTACGCTTGAATTATGAGCAACATACCTGCAGATTTGAATTACACCGCCGAGCACGAATGGGTTCAGGTTATTGATGAATCCACAATCCGCTTTGGTATTACTGACTATGCCCAAGACGCCCTAGGCGACATCGTGTTTGTGTCCTTGCCTAATGTTGGCGATAGCTTGACCGCGGGCGGCACCTGTGGCGAAGTGGAATCCACCAAGAGTGTCAGTGACATCTATGCACCAGTTTCCGGCGAAGTTATTGCACGTAATGATGCGATTGAAACCGCGCCCGACACCCTTAACTCAGATCCATACAAGAATGGCTGGATCGTTGATGTTCGAGTGGCTGGAAATGCCTCAGAACTAGCAGCTGCACTTATGGATGCTGCGGGCTACCAGGCACTAACTTCAAGTTAAACCTCACGTTAAGGTAGAGACATGAGCGGTCACGGAGATGAGCCAGAACTAACTAAGGCAGTGCCCTTAGTTTCGGATGCAACCGGTGTTATCCCGGTTGGAAGTGATCCCGAAACCGGAGAACTTGGGCCAATCGACGCTGCCAAGATTGCCAATCTAGCGAGCGGTTCAGCACATCTTGTGGTGCGCAGGGGAGCCATGGAGGGCATGCAGTTCCCGCTTTTGCCTAACGAACAAACGACAATTGGCCGATCTTCCGACAGCAAAGTATTTCTTGACGATGTCACGGTATCGCGTAAACACGCTTCTGTTTCATTAGTGGGTGCGGATTGGATGCTTAGCGACTCAGGTTCCCTGAACGGTACCTACGTAAACAAGCATCGAGTGACCTCGACAGCGCTTGTAAATGGCGATGAATTGCAGATCGGTAAATTCCGTTTTGTTTTCGTGTTGGCACCAACTGCAGGGCAATAAATGAACTCCCCAGAATATGATTTCTCGCGGGAGTCACCTGCATTACTCAGTATCGGAGAAGTCTTAGTTCGACTTCGCGATGAATTTGAAGACATCACAATTTCAAAGATTCGTTTCCTTGAGACAAATGGTCTTGTAGCTCCTGAGCGAACCGCTAGTGGATATCGTAAGTTTTCACTTGTAGATGTTGAGCGTCTTCGTTATGTGCTTCGAATGCAACGTGATCACTTCTTGCCACTAAGAGTCATAAAAGAGCACATCGATGCGTTGAATCGTGGCTTACAACCGGCTGCAGTAGGGGATGTAACTCCAAAGGCACCTAGAGGCCTAGTAAGCACCGAGGCAATCGAGATTTCGAATCAACTGTTGACGGTTCGAATGAATCGACTTGAGTTGATGGCTGATACTGGCGCAGATGCTGAATTCATAGATCAGCTTGTCGAGTTTGGGTTAATCAAGCCTGATAGCCAGGACTATTTCTCCGTTACAGCATCCGCTGTAGTTAATCTCGCGGTCACGCTACGAAGTTATGGTTTAGAACCGCGGCACCTGAAAACTGTGCTGTCTAGTGCCAGCAGAGAAGTTGACCTTTTTGCGCCATTAGTGAAAAGCGCGGCAGCGAGCAAAGGCGTAACCGCCAGTGCACAGGCGCAGGAGTTGACTTTACAGCTGGCTAACTCAATCACAGCCCTTCATGGACTGTTGATTCGCGAAGTCATCGAACGTCAGAAGTAGCTAGATCCCCATAGGATTACTCTGTGAGACAAGTTGATGTCGTCGGAGTGCGACTGGAATTACCTTCAAATCAGCCAGTACTGATTTTGCGCGACCAACAAGCCACTCGGTACTTGCCGCTTTGGATTGGCACTGCCGAAGCAACTGCGATCTCATTAGCCCTGGAAGGTGTCGAGCCGCCGAGGCCGCTTACTCATGACCTCTTGGCCAATGTCATAGAGCAACTCGGTGGCCAGGTCACTTCAGTGACTGTGAGCGAATTGGTCGAAGGAACTTTCTACGCGACCATCAACTTCCTAAACCATGATTCGATTAGCGCCCGACCTTCAGATGCCGTGGCATTGGCGATTCGAAATCAGGTGCCGGTTTTCGTGGCACAAGAAGTCATGGATTTTGCTGGTATGGATTTAGCGATCGATGATGACTTTGAGGCTGGGGAAACTGGCTTCGGAGAGAGCGAAATGTCCCAAGAAGAACTCGACAAGTTCAGGGCCTTCCTTGATGACATTCAGCCCGAGGACTTCAGTTAGTCACTCCTGCTCCATAATTTCTGATTCAGGGCCCTAAATCTTCATTCCAAAAAGTTCAATAACCAATGAAGTTTGAATCTCTACTAAAGGTTTAGGGTAAGACTTCGGCGTGTCGAAACCATATGTCTTTGACCTAGATATTCGCTAGTTCTATTGTGAAAGGACACAGGTTCCCCGCGGGGCGATAAGTCGTCCCTCCCTGCTGTTCTCAGGAGCAACGAATGTCTGATCTAGGCAATACGCCAGACACCACAGCCCAGCGCCAGCGCGACATTGCTCGCGATGCTGCGGCTATCAAGGCGGGCGAACAAGGTTTACTTTTCGATGAGTCAGCCATGGACTCATTGCCAGAAGTTGGTTACCGCGGACCGGTAGCAGCTGGAGTCGTAGGCATCACTTACCGTCAGCTTGATTACTGGGCTCGTACTTCTTTGGTGCTTCCAACAGTTCGCCCAGCAACGGGCTCGGGTACCGCAAGACTTTATGGTTTCCGCGACATCTTGGAATTGAAGATTGTTAAGCGTTTGCTGGATACCGGCGTATCGCTGCAACAAATTCGCACTGCCGTTGAGCACCTGCGGGCTCGCGGAACCACAGATTTGACTCAAGTAACTCTTATGAGCGATGGCGTAAGTGTGTACGAATGCACCTCGCCAGATGAGGTTATTGACTTATTGGCTGGTGGCCAAGGTGTATTTGGCATCGCAATCGGCCGAGTTTGGCAAGAGATCGAAGGCTCACTTTCCCAGCTTCCCAGCGACCAGTCTGAATACGCAGTTAGCGATTCGGACATCTCGGCAACTGCCACACAAGGCAGCGACGAACTCTCTATGCGTCGTCGCGCCCGCGTAGCTGGCGAATAGTCGCGCATCTGACACGTAGGGGTAGTAGCATTTAATTGCTATCGATTCCGTGTGGGAGAGAGCGCACAGCCAGTGCGCCGCCGAAGGGGCAATGCTCCCCAGAACCTCTCAGGCGCAAGAACCACCTGGAATCAGCAACTCTGAAGTATCCATGACAGAGGGGGAGGACCGGTAACGGTCTATCCGTCTATTGTCTTTGAGGTACAAAATGTCAGTGCAAGCACAGCAGGATTCTTACGCACAGTTTGCAGATCGCCACATTGGTCCAAACAACCGGGACTTGGCCAAAATTCTTAGCTTCGTTGGTTACAGCTCACTTGATGCATTGAGTAGAGACGCCGTTCCAACAAACATTCAGAATCCCGCGCCACTTGCACTAGCTGACGGCGCTTCCGAAGCTGAGGTACTTGCCGAACTTCGGATGTTCGCAAATGCAAATGAAGTTTTAACTTCAATGATCGGTCTTGGGTACTACGGAACACACACACCAGGTGTGATCTTGCGTAACATCACCGAGAACCCAGCTTGGTACACCGCTTACACGCCATACCAG
>JBILBY010000187.1:0-4215 GCA_044353415.1 Candidatus Nanopelagicales bacterium
CTCCTCGTCAACTGCCATGGCGAAGAATCGGGTTGCGCCACTGAGCGACTCGATGATCTGCATCTTGCCGTCGGCTTGCACAGCCGCAATCTGGCCTGGCGGAAGTGCCTCGGTGGCCTGGATCTGTCCTGCGAGGAGGGCATTGATACGCGAGGAATCGTCGTTGAAGGAGACGAAGTCCAGTTCGTCAAGCCACACGTCGCCGAAGTAGTTCTCGAATCGCTTCATCGATGTGAGCTCGCCCGGTGTGAAGGACTTCAATTCGAACGGACCGGAACCGATCGGGTTCGCTGGGTCATAGCCGATTGGGACGATGCCTGAGGCGATCATCGCGAAAGGCTCGGTGAAGATCGCCGTAGGCGACTTCAAGTTGAACTGGACAGTGCGCGCATCTAGTGCCTTCATTCCAGCCGGATCAACCCACGGCATGAGCTCGGCAACGGCTCCCTTTTGCTCAAAGATGCGCTGCACGGTGAAGATGAGGTCCTCAGCTGTGATCGACTTGCCGTTGTGGAACTCGGCACCATCGATTAGACGAACCGTCCAGGTGCTACCCGTGGCGTCCGACTCGGCTGATTCGGCGAGACTCGGTAGCGGGGCTAGAGTCTCGGGGTCGCGCTTGAAAAGTGTGGCATAAAGATTGAGTGAGCGAGCCAGATCAGTATTGGCCAGGATGCCGACGTGCGCATCTGCAGTTTCCATCGGACCACCACCGCCTAGGCCAACGCGCAGAAGTCCACCCCGCTTCGGGGTACCGGCTGCAATAGTCGCGCTTGGGCTTGCACTGCCAGCGGACCCTCCGGTCGTGCCGCATGCTGATAGGAGAGCCACAGAACCTCCGACGGCTAGCGATCCAAGGAGGAATGATCGACGATCTAATGGGGTCTTGCTCATGTGCGTCTCGCCTTCTCTTGATGATATGGATGGATGCTGTCTAGTAACAACTACGTGTGACGCCTTCGACGCGATACACGCAATGGCTACTCATGTAGTTTGAATAACCTAATCAAACTTTTCTTTCGCTCGCGCCAAATTCAGCAAACCGGACTCATTACCTCAATGCCTATTTAGTTGTCTGTGATTCTGCTCATGCATTACTGAAATTAGCTTCAGATGGGGGCTGCGCGCCAGGAAAGCCCACGACGAGTGCGGTCACGATTCCGAGACGAGAAGAACGGTCTTGAGCGTATGCAGGTCTCCACCGGCCATGGATGCGAACGCGGCAGGACCGTCGGAAAATGGGATCACCTTCACGTGCGATGAGATTCCAAAGGAATCTCCCTCGAGGGCTGCAAGCGCACTGTCAAAATCCTCTGGGGCATATGCGAACGAACCGAGGAGTTCCACCTCTCGAAGAATCGCCTGCATGAAGGAGAACTCCCCCATCGGGTCGGCCAGGCCATCGAGTACCACGCGTCCACCACGCCGAACCAACTCGACCGCAAGTGATCGAGTTGCAGAGCTTCCAACTGCATCGAAGATGACCTCAGGCGCTCCGAGATAGGCGCGCACGTCGTCAACTAATTCGAATGCTGCCAGCCCGAGACTCTCAGCAGTGCTGCGTCGATGACGGTCGCGCTCCAGGATGCAGATGCGCGAGATTCCTAATTGAGAAGCGGCAAGCGCTGCGAAAAGTCCTACCGGCCCTGCGCCGATCACGAGCATTGATCCATCAATGCCACCGCGAGTGGCGACCCGAGCACCGTGAAATCCATGAGCGACCGGCTCCACGAGCGAAGCGAGGGTTTCGGTGTGCGAATCAGGGAGGCGAAGCAGATTCGCAACGGGGACGGCTACGGCTTCCGCGAAACCGCCCGGTCGTTGAACGCCGATTAAAGCCCAGGTATCACATCGCTGCGGCTTTCCCGAAGTGCACGCCTCACACGTTTCGCAACTGACCAAGGGGTTCACCGTGACACGCTGGCCCGCCCAAAGGTCGGCGGAAGAATCTCCGACGGCCTGAACAACACCAGCGAATTCATGTCCCATGATCTGCCCGGGAGTTCGATTGCCCATCTTTCCGATGTAGCCGGAAACATCGGATCCGCATATCGACGCAGATGTTACATGCACCAAGGCATAGCCAGACGAAAGTACGGGTTCGCTTACCGACTCCAAGGTCAGATCAGACGGACCATTCCACACAAGAGCCTTCACTCAGATTCCCCTTATGCCCCAGCCACAAGTGCGGGCTCTCCGAGCTTGCGCACGTGCGGCATCACGCTTTCGGCAAATCGGGTGAGACTGGCCTGGAACAACTCGTCAGGAAGCGTTCCGAAATGGAAGATGCCGCTGAAGTTGCCAAACTGGAACTGGCGCTGACGCTCCTCGATGGTCTCTCGGACGGTATCCGCACTGCCGACGATGATGATGCCAGCCTCCATGAGATCTTCGCACGTCTTGCGCCCGATGCCCAGACCCTTTGCTCTCGATGACATAACACGAGCTGTCGATTCGACGGTGAGGTATCCAGCTGGGAAGAGCTGATCGCGCCTCATGCGCAAGAGATCATTGAAGAGGTGCTCAATGTGCGGCTTGGCTTCACGCAGAGCAGATTCATCCGTGTCACCGACGTAGATCGGAACGGACCAACCCGCGCACTCCGGCATGGCCCGACCATGGTGACGCTCCTGCGCTTCGCGCAATTCTCCGAATATCTTTTCGCAGCTCTTGGTGTCGCTGAAGGTTTGCAGATAGACGTACTTGTTTCGCGCTGCCCACTCCACTGTCTCGGCGCTGCCCTGAGACGGGCTCCAGATAGGCGGATGCGGCTGCTGATACGGACGTGGCCAAGGGTTGACGTAACGGAACTTGTAGTGCTTTCCGTACCACTCGAAGGGACCGGGATCTGTCCATGCCTTGACGATGAGGTCATGTGCCTCATAGAAACGTTCGCGACTGGTGCTCGGATCCATGGAGAACGAGTGGTACTCCGCGCCGATACCTCGGACGAATCCGCTAATGATTCGACCGCCTGAGACTACGTCAAGGTAGGCAACCTCTTCTGCAATCTTTAAGGGATGGTCGCTGAGTGAGAGTGCATTTCCCAGGAGCGCAACTGTTCCCTTGACCTGCGAGAGAAGCATCGCGGCAGTCATATTCGCCGACGGCATTAGACCGTAGGCAGTCTGATGGTGCTCGTTAACAGAGATGCCGTCAAAACCCACCTCGTCGTACATGACAAGCTGTCGGAAGTACGTGTCGTAAAGTTCATGACCCTTAACCGGATCGTAGAGTGCATTCGACATCGTGACCCATGATGAGTCACTGCCGCTGATGTCCTCCGGCTTCAAGTACGGCCAAGGCATGAGGTGAAATCCGAAGATCTTCATATTTGTATTCCTTTCCTAGACGTGCTTTTAGATTCCGAAGAACGGGGATACTGCTGCGAGAAAACTCTCACGCTGCTCAATGTGCGGAAGATGCCCGGCCTCATCGATGACAATTCGCTTCGCTGCGGGGATGGCCTGGAGCCAGGCATCGGAAGTCTCCAGCGGAAGAATTCCGTCCTGCGCGCCCCACACAATCAGAGTTTCAGCCTTGACTCGGTGCAAGCGGGTCGGTAGCTGAGTGTCGTGCATGTAGGGGTTGAAGGCTAGGTGCGCGGTGGAGGCACGATTGCGGTGATAGGTGGAGAAGATATCGGAATCACTTTCCATATCCGTCATGAAGGCCACCATGGATTTGCGCATGTTGTCAGTTGCATAGACTCGCTCAGCGAGTTCCACAGGCGTGAGCATGAAGTAGTCCGGGTACTCTCCTCGCGGACGCAACCCCGCTGCATCGACGAGAACGACGCGATCAAACCTGCTTGGCTCAGTTGCAGCCATGTCTGCGGCTATCCAGCCGCCCAGGCTGACACCCATGACAGATACCTTGTCCAGACCTAGCTGATCCATTAGCGAGAGATACACAAAAGATATGTCGTGCACACTTTTGATGTGCTCGCCATCTTCACTGCCCGTGAATCCCGGGTGGTCTGGTCGGATAATGGTGAAGTGCCGGCTCAGATCCGTGAGAATCTCAGGCCAACTGCCGAGGTCGCCGCTTCCGTGAAGGAAGAGCAGAGGCGGACCCTGTCCTTCCGAAAGGACGCGAAGGCGGATTCCCGAAACTTCGACATCCCTTGCGATCTGACCTAAAACAGTCAAAGTCGGCTCCTTAAGTTGTTCGTTAGAGGCGTTGCATCTCGGCACATTTATTAGTCACGCAACT
>JBILBY010000190.1:0-4203 GCA_044353415.1 Candidatus Nanopelagicales bacterium
GCCGCCACCGCCAGTGATTACGGCTTCGCCGTTCGCGAAATGAACGCGAATTGGCGCTTCCCGCTCTAGAACTAACGAGACGCGTTTAACTGATTCAACAAGTGCGCTGGTACTAATCTGCGCAATAGTTGTCGACTCGGTTGGTAATAGTGTTTTGTATTTTGGAAAATCAGCAGCAAGTAGTCGGCTAGTTGTTTGTCGGCCGGATCCTTCGATACCAATTAACCCTTCGTTGCCTGCGGCAAACGCTAGGGAAATTGCTTCGCTGTGTGAAAGTGATTTTGATGACTCGGATAAAAACTTTGCAGGAACTAATGCGTGAGTCGTTAACGAAGTTGAAGCTGGTGACCAATTTAATTCACGAACCGCTAACCGATATCTGTCAGTTGCGGCGAGCGTAATAACCGCTCCATCAACATCAATTTTTACGCCGGTGAATGCTGGCAATGTTTCGTCGCGGGAAGCCGCAATCGCAACTTGGGAAATTGCGGCAGCAAAATCACTTCCGGTTACAGTGCCGCTGACGTTTGGCATAGTTGGTAGCGGTGGGTATTCAGCTACCGGCATTGTTGGGATTGTGAAAGATGATCGGCCACAAGAAATTTTTGCTCGGTTTCCTTCGATTGCAAAATCAATTACTGCAGAAGGAAGTGAGCGGGTGATGTCAGCCAATAATCGACCAGGGATTAAAACAGTTCCGGTTTCAATAACGTCAGCTTTTAAATTCGCACGAGCGCTTACATCAGCGTCGCTGCCAGATAGAACTAGCCCGGACTTTTCGGCAACTAAATGCATGCCGGTTAATAGTGGCTGGGTTGATTTTGTCGGCAAGGTACGAGACGCCCACAAAACAGCATCGGCCATAACATCACGGTCTACTTGGAACTTCACTTACAACTCACCCTCTGGTGTCTCGATCTATTGAGTCTTTATCGTGCCACGTCTGGCTGACTAATTCAGCCACAGTTATTTCATTACTTAATTCATTATTTACTTCAAAACTTGGGCTAACCACAGAGTTAACAACAGAGTTGGTCAAACCCTAGGTTCGAAATATATCTTTCGTAGTAGTAGTAGGCATTGTGGATTCTGTGGATAACCCACTTAACCCAATAAAACCAAACAATTACCAAAACTAACCTGTGGATAACTTTACAGCTTTCCAGCACTTACCAGCCAAACTATAACTTATCCACAGTTATCCACAGGTTTTGGCTAAAAACTCTGGTTTATAACAGGTTTAATCCACAATTCTTGAAAAACCTTGAATAATCAAGAAAGATATCCCCATAGTTATCCACACTGTGTATAGAAGTGACAGATGTTACTAAAGTTACAAAGTTCTTGCTTGGGCCTTAATTCGGGCAGTTAGGTCGCTTACCTGGTTATAAAGGCTACGGCGCTCAGCAATTAACTGCCGAACCTTTCGATCTGCGTGCATAACTGTGGTGTGGTCGCGGCCTCCGAATTGCTGCCCGATCTTCGGTAGCGACAAATCAGTTAACTCGCGACACAAGTACATAGCTATCTGGCGTGCGGTTACCAATACTCGGGAACGGCTAGCCCCAGTTAAGTCATCAAGTGTGACACCAAAGTAACTAGCGGTTTGAGCCATAATCAAGCTCGCACTAATTTCTGGTCCGGCTGCATCTGAAACCAGATCCTTAAGAACAACCTCGGCCAAATCCAAATCAACCGGAGCTCGGTTCAAGCTAGCAAACGCGGTCACTCGAATCAACGCACCTTCAAGTTCACGAATATTTGTTGACATCTTTGACGCGATAAATTCCAAAACTTCTGGTGGTGCACTTAATCTTTCTTGCGCACTCTTCTTTCGCAGAATCGCGATACGTGTTTCTAAATCGGGTGGCTGAACATCTGTAATCAAACCCCACTCGAAACGGGAACTCATTCGATCTTCGAAACCTTGAAGTTGTTTCGGTGGCAAATCTGATGTGACAACAATTTGTTTGTTTGCATTATGCAAAGTGTTAAACGTGTGGAAGAACTCTTCTTGGGTTTGAACTTTACCGGAAAGGAACTGAATATCGTCAACTAACAAAACATCAATATCCCTGTAACGGCGCTGGAATTCCTTAGCTTTATCGTCACGAATTGAGTTAATAAATTCGTTAGTAAATTCTTCTGAACTTACATAACGAACTTTTGATCCTGCGTAAAGAGTTCTGGTGTAGTGACCAATTGCGTGGAGCAAGTGAGTCTTACCAAGACCTGATTCACCGTAAACGAAAAGTGGGTTGTATGCCTTAGCTGGTTGTTCAGCAACTGCGCGAGCTGCAGCGTGCGCGAAACGATTTGATGAGCCAGGTACAAAAGTATCGAAAGTATATTTTGGATTTAGTCGACTTCCTTCTTCGGAAGTTCTCGGAGCTGGAGCTGGACCGCGACTAGCCTGAGGCGGCAACGCCGGATTTGGATCGGACTGCAAACCAATCGATTCAATGTCGGCGTAAGTCGAGTCGGCTAAGTCATCTGTTGCTTCATCGTCAAGATCTGGCGCAATCGATTCATCTACCGTGACGGCCAAGCGCATTTCGCGACCAAGGGTTGCCGAAAGCGCATCACACACAATTGGACTAAGTCGGCTTTCTAAAACGTCTTTTGTGAATTCGTTTGGAGCGGCAACCAATGCGGTGTCACCAACAATGCCAAGCGGGCGGGTCAGTGTTACAAAAGCTCGTTGCTGTGGAGTTAGCGCTCCGGATGACAAAGACTCTAAAGTCCGTGCCCAAACCTCATTAAGGTCCAGATCTTCCATTTCGCTCCTTGAGTCCAAGTTTGCAGTTGGGGAATGATTTCCACAGGCTCGGACTATGCAGACTACGGCCTGTGGATACCGCCTGACAAGTTGTTTTCCACAGGAAGCCAACTCGGATTTTGAGTTTGACCGAAACCCTTAACTACCCGTATCTTTAGTGAGTTAATACCGAGTTCGATGTGCACCTCGTCGAATGTTCACGAACCTAGAAATTCGTGGATGTCCGATGGCCAATCGCCTCATCCCTACTTCCTTTTGGAGTGTCACTTATGACAAAGCGCACCTACCAGCCAAATAAGCGTCGTCGTGCCAAGAAGCACGGTTTCCGTAACCGCATGAGCACCCGCGCCGGCCGTGGCATTCTTGCCTCACGCCGTGCAAAAGGTCGCTCAAAGCTTTCCGCTTAATCTGCGGCTTCAAGTAAATGCTTCCCGCCTCGGCGAGGTTGCGTAAGTCCTCGGAAATTTCAGCTGTTATGAAATCAGGCACAAGGTTTTCAGCAAAATTGGTGGTTCTACACGTGGCTCAATCTTCAAGCGAACATACAAAAGTGGCCTTTGCCGTGGGTAAAAACGTTGGAAACTCAGTGGTTAGACATAAAGTAACCCGCCAACTAAGGCACGCAATTACCCCGCTTATTGGTGGTTTCCCAGCCGGATCTCACGTTGTTGTTAGAGCCTTACCGGAGGCCAATCAGGCAACTTTTTCCCAGCTGTCCGAGAACCTTAAATTTGCTCTTTCAAAATTGGTTAAGTCATGAATCAAATACTTAGTTCTTTAAAGCATCTGTGGGACCTGACTTTTGGCCGGCTTTTTGTGGCGATCCTGGTTGGCATTATTCGTGGTTATCAAATTCTGTTGAGCCCGCGAATCGGTCAAGTTTGTCGCTACTATCCGACTTGCTCGCACTACGGGCTTGAGGCAATCAAAGTTCATGGCGCCGGCAAAGGCAGCCTGCTAGCAGCTTGGCGAGTACTGCGCTGCCACCCATGGGCAACTGGCGGAATCGAATTCATCCCCGCAAAAGGAACTTGGACTAACCGAGAAGTAATTGAAAATTCAACTAATAACGATAGGCAGGTTATTGGCGCATGAGCCTTAATCCATTGGTATGGCTAGAAACTCTGGTTAGTTGGGTCCTAGTTAGCTTTCACTCCTTAACCTCCAAAGTCTTCGCCCCAGACAGCGGCTGGGCCTGGGGTCTTGCCATTGTCATGCTCGTTATCTTGATTCGTATTCTGCTTATCCCGCTTTTCGTAAAGCAGATCAAGAGCCAGCGAAATCTCCAGATCATTCAGCCGCAGGTTAAAGAGATCCAAAAGAAGTACCAGGGTGATCGGGAACGTCAGTCCCAAGAGCTAATGAAGCTCTATAAGGAAACTGGAACCAACCCACTTTCCAGCTGTCTGCCAATCTTGGCGCAA
>JBILBY010000091.1:0-4139 GCA_044353415.1 Candidatus Nanopelagicales bacterium
CCAGTCGGCTGGACACTGCAGCGCCGAGGTATCCAAATTTGCGGCATTCAAGATGTCTTGAACTCCAGCTAAGTGAAAGTCTTCTCCGCTATGGGATGCGCAAGCCAGGGCAAGTAATTCGTTCTTGAGCGGCAAACCATTTCTGACCATAGCCAGACCCTGCATCAATTTGCTTGAGGATCTAGGGAACATTGCTGTTGAAACATCGCCAATTGACCACTCAACTTTGCCCTGCGCGTCGACAACAACCGCGCTGCCAAAGTGTGCGCCTTCAACAAGACCACTTCGGACTACATAAGCAACAGGAACTGACACTCCCCTATAGTTCCACGTTTGAGTATTGGACACCTAATGCGAACTGCCGTTAAAGCACGGCAGAATGTCAGTATGCGTGCAGTTGTTCAAAGAGTTGATGGTGCCAGTGTTGTTGTCGAAGGCCAATCCATTGGCGCTTTTGAAGGGCCTGGACTACTTGTCCTAATCGGCGTGAGTGTCGATGACGATGAAACTAAGTGCGCAGTCCTAGCTGACAAGATTTGGAAACTTCGAATTTTCGAATCAGCAGCACTTAAGGCAGCCGGTAAAACTGTTAACTCAGATTCTGTTGAAGTTGCAGCCGCTGATGCTAGTTTGCCAATCCTGGCTATCAGTCAATTCACGCTCTTCGCTGACACCTCGAATGGCCGCCGCCCAACTTGGCAACAAGCCGCGCGTGGTCCGCAAGCCGAGCCGCTAGTTGAAAACGTAGTTACGGCTTTGCGAGATCTTGGTGCTCGAGTTGAAACCGGAAAATTTGGAGCCGATATGCGAATCAGTGCAGTTTGTGACGGACCAATGACTGTCACCCTTGAGGTTTAGTTACCAAATCGCATGTAACGCAGTTGGCGCTCGGAATTCCCAGCCAGCAAACTCAACTTCATCACTGTTTTGCAGTGAAATGTTTGGCAAGCCTTCAATTAGAACCTGAAGTGAAATCCGCTCCAAGCCACGAGCGAATGCATGCCCAGCGCAAAAATGAGGACCATACCCAAATGATGCATTGGATTGACGTGGTCGATCCATGTCGAACGTATCTGGGTCGGAGAAAACTGTTTCATCTCGTGATGCACTTGCCACCACTGCGGCAACGGCTGAGCCAGCCGGAATAACAACTCCACCTAACTCGACATCCTGAGTGGTTTGGCGAGTCTGAGTTCCAATCGGAGCAATCCAACGCAAGCCCTCTTGAATCACGTCATCCCAAAGGTCAGGATTCTCTCGAAGTCGAACAAATGCACCAGGAATATTTGCGAGCGCAAAAAATGTTGCCGCGGCTCCATGTCCTGGTTCCTGCATGCCACCTAAAATCGTGAGCTTGAGAGTTGGCAGGACATATTCCGCAGTTCGATGCTCACCAGGCGCCATGCCTGAATGCAACATATGGGACATCGTTGAATCGTCTGGAGTTTTAAGCAATCGCTCCATGATCGGCAAAAGCTCGTCATTCATTTCTGCTTCAACAGCATCTGAGATCTTTTGCTTTTCTGGGTCTCGTTCAAAATTGGTAGCGCCCATAGCCAGACCATGAAACCAATGCTGCATAGTTTCTGCACTTAGGTGCCCAAGCCCCAATACGGCACCTAATCCTAGAACTGAAATTGGTTCAAAATATGAGGCAACTAACTCACGACGATCATTTGAAACAATTTCCGAAAGCTGCTTTTTTGCAATGGGAGTAACTAAATCATCGATGTAAGTGGAAACAGTTCGTGGCCGATACTTACTATCCAGGCTCTTGCGCATGTTTAGATGTTCTTCACCATCCATGGTGAGCAGGCTCTTGCCTTTAAATGAACGGTCAAGTGTCGAGTCGCTGACTTGCGCAGTGAACAAATCCGGATGGGTCGTTACAAATTCCACATCTTCGGCTCGAGTAACTAGCCAAAGGTTAACTGCCGGCACATAGGCTACTGGCGCTTCTTTTCTTAACCTGGCATAAATCGGGTACGGATCACGATCCAGATCAGCAACCGTAATCGACTCAGCAAATGTAGTCACAAAAAACCTTTCGACAAGAAAAGTTAATCAGCAAATCAAGTAAGGCATTCTGGTTTTAACTAAAAAAGTTATTCAACAATTACGGTTTGGCTGGCAGCAACTGTGCCAGCGGTCAGAACTGCGTCAGTTGGAACCGAGCGCTTAATGACAGCAAGGGCCAGCGGACCGCTTTCGTAATCCTGAGTCACCGAAGTTACTCGGCCAACTTCTTTGCCATCTAGCAAAACTGCATCACCAATTGCTGGCAGGTCGTTAGTTGAACCATCCAACTCAAGCTGCACTATGCGACGTGGTGGTTTACCCAAGTTGTAAACCCGAGCAACCGTTTCTTGTCCTCGATAACAACCCTTATTCAAATGAACCGAAGAACCGATCAAGCCCACTTCATGCGGAATCGTTTTGTGATCAGTTTCAAAGTTAAGGCGCGGAACACCTGCGCGAATTCGATGCGCTTCCCAGGCCCAAGTTCCAACTTGAGTTTCTTGATTCAAAACTTCTTCGAGGTCAGCACGTGGCACAAAAAGTTCACTAACTTTCCAGTCAGCAGGTCTAGTTGCAACATACTTGTCACTTGCCGATGAGCCATTAACAAAAGCTTCAGATGAATGCCAAACCGGATAAGTATCTGACTCGATCCATCCTGGAGCGCCAACGATTGCAATTTGATCTGAAACATCTTTAACTTCTACACGAAGCATGAACTTCATGGACTCTAAATAGTTGATTAAGTCGTTGAC
Source organism: Candidatus Nanopelagicales bacterium (assembly GCA_044353415.1). GTDB lineage: Bacteria > Actinomycetota > Actinomycetes > S36-B12 > UBA5976 > UBA5976. Next base: position 2,775 of record JBILBY010000091.1, read on the forward strand.
AGTGCCCGGTTCACAGCTAATCCAGATTGTCTCGTTATGTTCAGCCACGTGAATGTCATGTTCGATGTGACCATGTGGCGACAAAATCAATGACGTTAGATGCGCTACCGGAGATTCAAAATCTTGAGTAGTGATGGAATGCATCCAAGATTTGCGATCCGGGCCGGTGACAGTCACTACCCCGCGATGCGAAAGGTCTACTCGCCCACGTCCGGCAACTAATTCGCGCTGTTCTTTGAACGGCTCTCCGAAATGCCAGGGCACAGCAGCATCAATGCTGGTGTCATCCATGTGTGGAATAGCGGTCATAACAACATTCTCTCGCAGTTAATGCGTACTGGAAACCGTTATTGCTAAGGGCTAAAGCAGTTTTTGGCGATCCATGCAGGATGCGCACTGACCATGAACCGAAACGTGCGCCACGTCCGTCTCAAATCCAGCTTTCTCGCGCAGCATCTGCACAAATAGTTCCGCAGCATCTGCTGGAATAGATTGCACGCCTTGGCAGGTGTCGCAAACTAAGTGGATGTGGGCATCGTTATCAACGGAATGATATGTCGGTGCGCCGTGACCAATGTGGGCATGAGTAACCAAACCAACTTGTTCTAGAACTTCTAGGGTTCGATAGATCGTTGAAAGGTTTACTGCGGCAGCAGTCTTTTGAACTTCCGAAAGCAATTCTTCTGGCGTTGCATGGCCCAAAGTGTTAACAGCCTCAAGAACTAACTGGCGTTGCGGGGTGATTCGATAGCCCTGATCGCGTAAGACGTCATCCCATTCATTGCTCATGGTGTCATCGCCTTTGTTAGATGGAATGAAGCGTGAGATTTCATGGCATGACCTTCAGCCGCCATGTCATAAACCCAGCCGATGTTGCCGTCGACTAATCCGTAAATGCGTTCACCAGAATCAACTTGCTTTGCCGATGCCGTGCGCAATACTGCGTCCGTCTTTAACTCAACGCGAGCACCAGTGATCTGAGCATTTTCTAAACCAGTAATTGTTACTTTGCCAAACCAAGATTCTAGAAATCCAGTTGGATGGGCCAGAAGTAATTCAACTTCATTATCTGGACGTGGGCGCCAAAAACCGCTTTCCAAAGCAAGTGGGCGAACTCGTTCACCCTCATCATCAAGTTCCCAAGTGCGCGACCAGTGAATCAAAAATGGCCGACCATCGGAATGAACACTTAGTTCCTGGCCAACTTGAATATCAGATTCCATACTTGGGTATCCAACAACGCCAACACCGACCCAGGTACCGACAAGCCAAGACAACGGCGCTAAGTCCGGATGCAGTTTGGTGCTCATGCTTGACCCTTAAAAAGTTTGTAGACCATGTAAGACGCATACCCAGTAATGGAAA
>JBILBY010000006.1:0-13281 GCA_044353415.1 Candidatus Nanopelagicales bacterium
TCGTTACCTTCGGAACCACCGCTAGTGAAGTAAACATGGTTGATATTTTCAGGAGAAATCTCAACTAACTTGGCAGCTAACTTGATTGCTGGTTCATTACTGAATTCCCAAAAACTTGTGAAGTATTCCAAGGTTGAAATCTGTTCGGCGGCAACTGCAGCTACTTCATCACGCCCGTGACCAATTTGTGCCAACCACAAACCACCTGTGGCATCTAGGTATTCCTTACCGTCGGTATCCCAGAGCGCACAGTCTTGACCGCGAGCCATGATTACTCTCTCAGTTGTCGACTTTGGCAGGTATGGATGAATGATGTGGGCGCGATCAATGTCGGCTAGTTCTTTAGTTGACTTCTTAGTGGTTGCCATTTCTTCTCCTAGTTTTGTTCTAAGTTCTATTCGTATCTAATCCAGGTGGTTTTCAACCCGGTGTATTTGTCCAAAGCATGAAGTGACAAGTCACGTCCAAATCCGGATTGCTTAAATCCACCAAATGGAATATTCATGCCAAGCGCGTCTACCGTGTTAACTGAAACCGTTCCGGCATGCAGTGCATCAGAAACGCGATGTGCTCGGCCTAAGTTTGCAGTCCAAACTGAAGCTGCCAATCCATAGATACTGTTGTTAGCAATTGAAATTGCTTCGGCTTCCGTTTCAAAGGGCAGAATCGACAATACCGGCCCAAAGATTTCATCGTTTGCAATCGAGCTTTGCAGCGGAACGTTTGTGAACACAGTTGGCTCGATGTAGCAATCAGATCCATCGATTGTGAGTCGAGAGCCACCGTGAGCAAGTTTGGCGGAGTCCGATCCACTAGCGATGAATTCTGCGACCCGTCCGGTCTGATTGCGATCAACCAGGGGACCCATTGTGGTTGTTGGGTCAAGAGGATTACCAAGCTTGATTTTCTTAGCTTGATTAATAACTAGCTCAGTGAATTGCTCGACAATGCTCTTTTCAACAAGTAAACGTGAGTTTGCTGAGCACACTTCACCTTGATTGAAGAAAATTGCCCGGGCGGCAAACTCTGCCGCTTCTTCAAGATTTGCAGTATCAGCGAAAACTAAGTTAGGACTCTTGCCGCCACACTCTAACCAAACTTGCTTCATGTTGGACTCACCGGAGTACTTCATGAAGTACTTGCCAACTTGAGTTGATCCAGTGAAGGTAAGCACGTCAATATCTGGATGCAACCCAACGGCAGCACCTGTTGTTTCACCTTGCCCGGTAACGACGTTTAAAGTTCCTTCAGGCAATCCTGCTTCAAGCGCTAATTCAGCAAGACGAAGTGAAGAAAGTGGTGACTGCTCAGCTGGCTTAAGTACAACAGCGTTACCTGCGGCAAGGGCAGGGCCAAGTTTCCAGATGGCCATTTCCAATGGGTAGTTCCACGGAACTACCGCACCAACTACGCCAAGCGGAACGCGTCTAACTAGTGCCACATTGCCTGGGTCAGTAACCGGTATCTCGCCACTGACTTTGTCGATTGCCTCGGCATAAAAATTCAGAATTGCAGCTGACCCCGGAATATCAATCGTGGTTGCATCTGAGATTGGTTTACCCATATCTAGAACATCAAGAAGGGCCAGTTCGTCTGCATTGGCAAGAATCAATTCGGAAAGTTTATGAAGTGCCCCTTTGCGTGCACCAGGGGACATTCGGGACCAGCCATTTTCAAATGCAGCACGAGAACTCGCAACAGCTTGATCAACTTCGCGCTGCCCACACTCCGAAACATCGGCGAGTGACTTTGCAGTTACCGGACTGATGTCTTCTGAAGTCTTTTCGGTGGCGACTCGTTTGCCGCCAATTACCGCACGTCCATCGAACGAAAGGCTCGATGCCGCTTTCTCCCATTCATCCCGAGTTTTCATTTTGCACCCCACGTATCTTTATGACGCAATTTCATGGCCTTGAATACCCCTTAACATACTCGCGAAGAACTGGATCTGAGGCAATGTCTACCAAAGTCATGGCCATTGCTTTCGAAGCATCAAGTACTGCCTGGTCAGCATCAGCAGTTATGCAGGCCGCCGCAAACTCCTTCTGGTGGTTAACGGCGGAGCCACTATTGACACCAATGTATGGATGAATACTTGCAATAACTTTTGAAATATTCCCAAGGTCGGTACTGGCACGATTCATTTTGATTCGAGGGTCGTTGTCATCAAACACCCGTCCGATTGCCTGCGCATTTAACTTGTAGATGTCATTTAGGTTTGGATGATTTGTGAACTCCGAATATGGTTCGCTCTCATCGTGGATCTCCAGAACACAGCCAGTTGCAAGCGCTCCAGCTTCAAAACACTTTGCCACGCGATCAAAGGTTTCTTCCATTAACTTGGTGGAAGTTGCTCGGACATACCAGCGACCTTCGGTTACTTCTGGAATTGCATTCGGAGCTTCGCCGCCACGAGTCATCACGCCATGAACTCGAACTGTGCTTGGAAGTTGTTGACGAAGTAGTCCGATAGCGACTTGCGCAACTGTAAATGCATCAGCAGCATTTACACCTTGCTCTGGATAAGCAGCAGCATGTGCAGCCTTTCCAGAAAACTTCACTGCAATATGTCGCACTGCGAAAGGTTCTGCGAAGGCAACATCAACAGGGCCAGGATGTACTAGAGCAGCAACGTCAATGCCATCGAAAGCGCCACGTTCAAGCATGACAATTTTTCCGCCGCCACCTTCTTCAGCAGGAGTTCCAAGAACGACAACTTTAAGATTCAAATCTTTTGCAACCGAAGCTAAAGCAATTGCCGCTCCAACGGAAGAGGACGCGATGATGTTGTGTCCGCAGGCATGACCTAAACCAGGTAGTGCGTCATATTCCGCACAAAGCGCAACGGTTAGGTCACCAGATCCAAACTCAGCACGGAATGCAGTCGGAAGGGCAGACACTTGCTCAACCACATCAAAGCCATGAACACTAAGCGCCTTAATAACCGCAGCAGAACTTTCAAATTCATGCCAAGCAACTTCTGGAGTGGCGTGAATTTTGTGACTTAATGAAAGCAATTCTTTGCTTACTTCGTTAACTCGATCAATCACAATTTGCTTATGGTTTGACATTGCTATTCATCTCCTGGAACACCATAAGAAGGTGCCGAGTTGGGATTAAGTGCTCGAGTTAAATAATCTTGTGACTGCGGAGCCCAAACGTTATACAGATCTCTCAATTTTGAAATTGGATTCTCATCCCAATCAATTCGCAGATTGGTTGTAGGCCAAGATACTTCAGTTGCAACAATGACTGCAGCTGAATGCACCGGACCAGCTTCACCACCAGCCTTAACTCCTGCTTCTAAAGCCTGAATCAATCGATCGGCAAGTTCGTTATCAGAAGTTGATTTAAACGAATCAATCATTGCCTGAATCACACCAGGATTAGCGAGCATGTTTCCAGCGGCTGCAACATTCTTTGCAGTGACTTCCGCGTTGATGCCAAGTGATTTTGCACCTGAGTAAACCGCTGATTCACCAGTGTTATCTACAACGGTTAATTGGCGAAATTCAGGATGACTTGCAACCGAACTAATCTTTGCCAACGCCTCATGTGCGCCTAGTCCAGATTGCAGGGCATCTAAAAGTGCCGGCCCCAAACTTGGGTCAGTTACGTTTTGACTAGATACTGCGCCAACACCTGCCCGAACATTGGGGCAACGCGAACCCACCGCAGGACTTGAGCTACTAATTGCAACTCCAAATGCTCCGGTGCGCTCGCAGCGAGCAGCGATACTAATTGTCATTAATCTCTGGTTTCTGGGATTACGGCAGTTGCATCTATTTCAACTAGCCATTCCGGGCGAGCTAATGCAGTAACAACCAAACCAGTTGAAACGTAATGAACGCCCTTTAGCCATTTGCCCATTACTCGGTAGACCGGTTCGCGGTAACGAATATCGACTAGGTAAATCGTAATTTTGGTAATGTCACCAAGCTCAGAACCACTTTCTTCCAGCAGCATCTTGATGTTGGCCATAGCTTTTTCGGCCTGCGCTTCAACATCTCCGATACCTACTGATTCGCGAGTATCAAGATCCTGTCCAATCTGACCTCGCAGGTAAACAGTGTTGCCTGCAACAACTGCCTGCGCTAGGTCGTTATCCAAATTTTGCTCAGGATAGGTGACCTTGGTATTGAATGGTCGGATTCGCTTGTGAGTCATGATTTTCCTTAGGTTGTATCAAGTTTTACGTTAGCGGATGAGCAAGGCTGGCCCATAGGGATTTCATTTATTTAATGATTCTTGCTGACCCGACGTAGCCCTTGTAGCTATGTTGAATTTGAATTTGATCCGCAAGGAATTTTGCATCATGCCAAACTCCCCAAATAAAGGCTGAGCCTCTTCTGGAAAGCCAAGGTAAACCCAGGAAGTAGACGCCATGCGCACTAGATACTCCGCGTTGGTGTTGTGGCCTGCCAGTTTCAGTTAACGCACCAGGAACCTGGAGCCAGCTGTAATCAACTGAGTAACCAGTTGCCCAAAGAATTGTGCTTATGCCAGCCGAAGCTAAATCAATTTTACGAATTGGATTTATTGCAGCCTCAGGCATTGGCCCTAACAGATGTGCTTCAGGCTCTTCTGGAAGATCTAGATTGTTTTGCGCAATGAATAAATCTGCTTCCGTTAGCACTGATAAAAAGTTTTTATCGCCACGAGCAATATTTCGCTCTAAGTCATCTGCAAATTTCAGCACACCATTTTCGTAAGAGGAAGTTAATCCAAGCAAGGTGATCCCACTGTTTGCTAAATCTCTGAAGTCGACAGTTTTACCACCCTCAAAACCGCTGACAGCAATCGTCACATGTTCAGCGCCAGCAGGTGGTGTAGCTAGATCCCACTTACCTAAAACACCTAACCACCAAACATTGTCCCGCCCACGATATCTTCTCGGCGGACGATCATGTTCACCAACGGATAAATAAACTTCTCTACCGGAACGCTTTAGATCCATTGCGATCTGAACGCCAGAGGAGCCTGCACCAACGACAAGAACTGCACCCTGCGGAAGTTGTGCGGGATTGTGGTAATCACTGGAATGCAATTGATGAAAGTCGGTATCTTCGGGGACTACCGGCGGAATTGCTGGCTTTTGAAATGGTCCAGTTGCCGCAACAACGTATTTGGCTTCAATCTCGCCATCAGAAGTTATGACCTTAAATCCAGCGTTGGTTGAATTTCTGGTAACTGACTTAACTTCCACACCGGTTCTAATGGGAGCATTAAATTTATTTGCATACTTCTCAAAATAGTCAGCTACAGCATCTTTAGGCACAAAGGAGTCTGGATCGTAACTCTCAAATTCCAAACCAGGGAAGCGGTCATGCCAAGCTGGCCCATTAGCAACCAGGGAATCCCAGCGCTCGGTTCGCCAGCGCTCCGCAATTCGAGCCCGCTCCAAAACGACATGTGAAATTCCAGCATGAGTTAGGTGTTCGCTCATCGCAACGCCAGCCTGACCAGCTCCGACAACTACTACTTCAAATTCCTCTGCTGGCATTTATCTCCCTAAGTAATGCAACATATCTAACTGTGCTGAACAGAACACCTTCGGTCAAGCCGATTTATAGAGTTTTAAAGTGTGATTGGTTACTTATAGGGATATTCAAGATTTAGACCCACAAACTAAGCAGCCCCACCCGAAGGTGAGGCTGCTTAGTTTAACTAGTGAGTTATCACTGACTATCCAACCAAGTGGTGAACACCTGAGTGTAGAGCTCGCGCGCTTCTTCGCCACAGTTTGGAATTGGGCTAAGAAGTGCCTTGTTCTCCTCTGGCACGATTACACCTGGGTCGTTCTTTAGCTCATCGTTCATTAGCTCAGCAGTACCAGTGATTGCATTGTTGTAACCCGAGAAGTTACTTGCTGCAGCCATGTTTGCTGGATCCATTAACCAGTTGATGAAGATCTTGGCATTGTCAGTGTTTGGAGCACCAACTGGAATAGCCATGTGATCTGACCAGAAGTTCAGTCCTTCACTTGGGTAAATGAAGATGATGTCTGGATTTTCCATCTTCATACGATGAGTGTCGCCGTTCCAGGAAGTACGGATACTTACCTGTCCGGTAATCATTCGCTCGTTACCACCATCGTTGTCAATCACATCAGGCTTAAATCCTGCAAGCATTTCTTCCGCAGCGACGTACTTCGCGGTGTCAGTTGTGCATAGATCAGATGCTGGTACACCAGTTGCACGAAGTGCAGCAGATACGATTTCTACCTGATCCTTCAGTGCGTTGACCTTAGGGTAATTACCCGTGAATAAGTCTTTCCAAGACTTGATGTTTTCACATTCTGGTTCCAACTTGGTGTTACAAGCAATACCAGTTGTGCCATACATGTAAGGTCCAGTGAACTTGCGACCTGGATCGAAGTAAACATCCATGAATTCAGGAGCGATGTACTTGCCATTAGGGAACGAAGCTACATCAACTTCTTGCAGCATTCCTAAACCAATCATCTGCTCAACCATGTAGTCAGACGGCATGATGATATCGTAGCCAGTTGCACCGGACTGTAGTTTTGCAAGCAAAGTTTCATTGCTATCGAATGTGTCAAGGATGACTTCGATGCCAGTTTCAGCTTCAAACTTATCTAGTAGCGCTGGATCAATGTAGTCAGTCCAGTTGTAAAGGTTAACTACGCCAGAGCCAGACGTTGGAAATTCTGCTGCTGCAGCTGTTTCTGCTGGGGCGGCGGTTTCGCTGGTAGCAGTTGATTCGCCACCACATGCGGATAGGAGTAAAGCACCAGCGGCAGCAAGGGCTGCAACATATGTTGCTTTGCGCTTATTCATAATCTTCATAGATCTCCCTTAAAGGTAGGAATGTACTTAAAGAATGCCAGATGAACCTTGATTCGGAAAGACATTTGAGTGCATTTCCCCCTTAAATGATCACAAAAAAGTAACGCCCACCCTGTGAAATCCACAGAGCGGGCGTTACTTGATAACCCGAAGGTCTTATTGGCTAGTTGTCCAAGTAGTGAATACCTGGGTGTACAACTCGCGGGCTTCTTCACCACAGTTAGGTAGTGGAGAAATTAGTGCCTGCTTGTCAGCTGGAACTACAACTGCTGGATCTGTCTTCAGTGCTTCATCCATGAATGCATCTGAACCTGTGATGCCGTTGTCGTAGCCAGAGAAGTTACTCTGACGGCCAGCAGCTTCTGCACCCATCATCCAGTTGATGAAGATCTTGGCGTTATCCAAGTTAGGCGCACCTACTGGAACTGCCAAGTTATCTGCCCAAAGGTTTACGCCTTCACTTGGGTAGATGTACTGAACATCTGGATTTTCAACTGTCATGCGGTGGGTTGAACCGTTCCAAGCGTGACGCACGTTAGATGTGCCAGCTGTTACGCGCTCGATACCACCATCTGATTCAATAACCGCTGGCTTAAAGCCTGCTAGTAATTCTTCAGCAGCTAGGTACTTTGCCTTGTCAGTTGTACATAGATCATCTTTGCCAACTCCAGTTGCGCGAAGCGCAGCAGAGACAACTTCAACCTGATCCTTTAGAGAATCCATCTTTGGTAGGCCTGCAGTGAAGTAGTCCTTCCAAGATTTGATGTTGGCGCAACCTGGTTCCGCAGCAAAGTTACATGCGATACCTGTTGTTCCATAGTTCCAAGGAGCTGTGTAGTTGCGTCCTGAGTCCCAATAAACATCGACAAGGTCTGGCTTAATGTTTCCACCATTTGGGAAACTAGCTACACCAATGTTTTGCAGTAGCCCAAGATCGATCATCTGCTGAACCATGTAGTCCGACGGAACAATTACGTCGTAACCGGTAGCACCTGACTGCAACTTAGCTAACAAAGTTTCGTTACTGTCATAGGTGTCCAAGATAACTTCAATGCCAGTTTCGGCAGTAAAGCGCTTCAACTCTTCTGGATCGACATAGTCGGTCCAGTTGTACAAATTAACTACGCCCGAGCCAGTAGTTGGGAATTCCCCTGCAGCTGCAGTGGCTTCGCCCGCGCCAGAATCTGCAGTAGTTTCCCCACCACAAGCAGAAAGTAGCAGTGCGCTTGCGGCAGCAAGTGCAGCTACATATGAAGCGCGACGCCTCTTATTGCTAGCCATTCTTATCTCCTTTTTCGTTGGATCAAATACGATCCGATTAGCACGCTGCCCGAGAACAACAGAAGCAAGGTAGAAATTGCATTTACCTCTGGTGTAACTGTTGAGCGGATCATGCCAAAAATGTAGACCGGCAATGTCGTAGCGCCAGGGCCAGCGACAAAGAACGATGTAATGAAGTCATCAATTGATATTGCGAAGGCCAGTAAGGCTCCAGCGAAAATTGCCGGTGCGAGCAATGGCAATGTGATGCGACGCAAGATCTGGCGTTCGTTAGCACCAAGATCTGAAGCTGCTTCAAATGGAGCCATATCGAGTTGGCTTAAGCGGGCGCGAATCGGCAAGAGCGCAAATGGAATACAAAACGCCGTATGCGCAACCATTAGACCCACTTTTCCAAGCGGCACTCCAACTGCAATAAACAAGCCAAGGGTTCCAACTGCCAACACAATTTCAGCAATGATAAGCGGCGCTCCGATTAATGCCATGGCGACTGCTTTGCCAGCGCGCTGCATTCGAAGCAAACCAAGTGCTGCCATTACTGCAAGTGTTGTGGACAAAATTGTTGCGACAAGTCCAACCTGAAGTGAATTCTTTAGCGCTCTTTGAATATCTGTGTTCTCAAAGACTCTGAAGTACCACTTGACTGAGAAGCTCTCCCAAACCGCACCAATACGACTTGAGTTAAATGAATAGATCACGACGTAAAGTAATGGGCTGTATAAGAAGAACAGCACAAACCATGCAGTCGGCTTAAACCCAGGGAAGTTGCGAAGATTAACTAACTTGCCGCGTTTGCGTGACGAAGTTTGGGTGTGACTCATACTAATTCCACCTTGTCCCCCCGTCGCTGGGCTGCACCTTGCATTATCAATACAAACAGCAGGGTTAACACAATTAGCAATACTGCAAGCGCGCTACCAAATGGCCAATTTCGAGCTTGACCAAAGTTGTTGGCGATTACGTTTGCAACCATGTTGGTTTTACCGCCACCCAACATGTCGGATTGTAAGAACGATCCAAGTGCCGGGATGAATACCAAGGCAATACCTGAAATCACACCAGGTCTAATCGAAGGCAAAATGATTCTGCGTACGACAGTCATTCGTTTTGCACCGAGATCGTATGCGGCCTCGGCTAATCGGAAATCAAATCGTTCTGCCGAAGCGTAAATCGGCAAAATCATAAATGGTAAGAAAACATAAATCAGACCAAGGATTGTCGCAGGTGGCGAGTACAGAATGCTCCACTCAATATTGAAGATGCCTAGGAACTTTCCAATTGGACCTTCATCCGCGACGATCTGACGCATGCCGTAAGTGCGAATCAAGATACTGATCCAGAAAGGCAGTGTTACTAAAGCAACTAGCAGGTTTCGCTTTCGGGCATCGCGTGTCGCAATCCACATTGCAACCGGAATCGAAAGCACCAAGGTAACAACAGTTGTTAGCAGTGAATAGTAAAACGAAGTCCACAAGACCTTGATGTAACGGGTATCAAGTGCAGTTGTGCCATCAAGCTTTTCTTGAATAAACAATGCCTTGTAGTTTTCTAGCGTGAAAACCCACTTAACTCCGGTTCCTTGCGAAGGCTTCTCAAGGAATGAATAAACAACAATTATGAGAAGTGGCACCCCAATTGCAAAAGCCAAGAAAATAATTGGCAGATAAGCAAGTTTTGGCGATGACTGACCTGGTCGGCCGCGTTGCGTTTGCTTCTTTGGAGGAGTCGTTACTGCGGTCATGAAGCCACCGTGCGAGCAGCGCGATGCTCTGGATTTAGCGTGACCTTACTTCCTTGCTCCGGAATTTCCGTTCCATAGGAAGCTAATGAAGCAATCACTTCAACGTCACCAACTGTTACGTGTACTCGAACTGAATCTCCAGTGAAGATCACGTCTCTGACGGTTCCGCTAATCATTCCGTTTGTGGCGAGCACAAGATCTTCTGGACGAATCGCAACGGTTACATCACCAGATGCTGGGATTACAGAGTCGGCTGCAAGTTGATCTATAGGAAGAACATTGCCACCAGGTAATGAAATTCCGCCAGAAACTACCGTTCCCTTAATCAAGTTGGTTTCGCCGATGAAGTCTGCAACGTATGCGTTAACAGGACGTCGGTAAACCTCAACCGGAGAATCTAGCTGAACAATCTTGCCTTGGCTAAACACTGCAATGCGATCACCCATCGACATAGCTTCTTCTTGATCGTGGGTAACGAAGACGAATGTAATTCCAGTTTCACGCTGCAGACGCTTTAGTTCAACCTGCATACCACGGCGAAGCTTTAGGTCAAGCGCGGAAAGCGGCTCATCAAGTAGAAGCACCTTTGGTTTTTTGGCCAGTGCGCGGGCTAATGCAACGCGCTGTTGCTGTCCACCAGAAAGTTGTGATGGCATACGTTTTGCGTAGCCAGCAAGTTGAACTTGCTCGAGAGCCTCTTCTACGCGCTTAGCAACTTCATCTTTATCAACATTTTCCATTTCTAAACCAAATGCGATGTTGTCGCCAACAGTCATGTGTGGAAACAAGGCATAAGACTGGAAAACAGTGTTTACGGGACGGTCATATGGTGGCTTATCGTCGATACGCTCACCTTGCAAAATGATTTCACCACTATCTGGATATTCCAGACCAGCGATACTTCGAAGCAAAGTCGTTTTTCCGCAACCAGAAGGACCTAGCAAGATAAAGAACTCACCACTGGCGATGTCCAAAGTAACGTCATCAAGTGCGCGAACTTCGCCGCCTTCAGGAGTTTGGAAAACCTTTGTAATGTTGCGAATCTCTAGGTACTTCTCGCTCAATGCGGCCTACTTTCAAATGTCCGAATTCCCTACGAAAACATAAGCTTTCGCAGATGAAACTTACAACGAAATGACATTGAAAAATGGCAATTTACTTAAAGTAACAGTTTGCTAACGCTGAAAAAGGCAATTAAATTCGGGGTCTGGCGGGGGAGAATTTCAAGACATCGCGAGAAACTGGACGTCCGGCAACCAAATCGGACACAAACTTTCCGGTGCCTGGACCCATCATTAGGCCCAGCATGCCGTGGCCCGTAGCAGCAATTACGCGTGGCGCCTTGGGAAGCGCACCTATATATGGCATGCCATCTGGACTGGCCGGGCGCAAGCCAGCTAGTTCATTCTTAACTTCGAGTCGCTCTGGAAGGTTAAGCACTTGCCTTGCGGTGGAGATTAGTTTGTCACTTGCTCTGGAATTCACGGACATGTCGGACTTTGAAGTCAACGTAAATCCAGTACTCATGCGCAAGCCCCAATCCAGCGGATTAGTTGCGATTCGTTGGTCCGCCAACATTAAAGTGCGGGTTGGCTTTTCGATTACCTCGGGTAACGTAACCGATTGTCCTTTTGCCGGCATGATCGGAAGGTTTTCACCAAGCGTCTTGGCAAGGTCACGAGACCAAACACCTGCCGCCAAAACTACATAGTCACTTATCCAAGAGTCAGTTGTAGTTACCACGGTGACATTTCGGCTAGTTGACGACATGCCAGTTACTTTTTCGCTGCGGAATGTCACACCTATTACTTCACAGTTGCGTCGGTAAACCTCTACGAGTTTTCCAGGATCTAAGCCAAAGTCGTCACTAAATTCTACGATCGCTTTAACTGAGTCCTTAAGTATTGGTTCACTTTCTAAACTAACTTTTAAATCAAGTTGCTTTGCATTTACGCCATAACGATTTACTAAGTCCACCTCGTGCTCCGCGTCTGCTTCCGCGTTATCTGATGTGTAGACATACCATTGCGGCAAATTAGTGCGCGTTAAGTCAGTGGTCTCAGTTAAACCTTCAATGATGTTAATGCTGGTATCAAGAAGTTCCTTTAGTGCAGGGGCGCAATGATCAACGTGCGCATCAGTGCAAGAGCGAGCAAATTTAAGAGTCCATGGCGCAAGAAGTGGACCAGCGCCAGGTGTCATTGCAAATGCGCCGGTGCGTCCAATTAGATTTTTGAATCCGGTTTGCACCATTCCAGGAGCCGCAAACGGAATTACGTGACTGGGACTAATCCAACCTGCGTTAGCAAGTGATGTGCCGTAACTTGAGCCACCGGTCTCAACAACTATTACTGAGGCGCCGTCTTTTGCTAATTCCCAGGCGCAGGAAAGGCCGACTATTCCGCCGCCAATTACTGTGACATTGCTTTGTGAACTCATGTCCCTAGCCTAGGGACTTTATGGAGTGCGCACACGTGCAGACTTAGATAAATTCAACTTCTTCAAAATCGCCACCATATGCTGGGGCAGCGTTAACCCAAGCTTGCTTAGTACCGGAATCGCCAACCAGACCCATGAATGAGTACATGTCTTCGCGCCAACGGCCAAGTGTGATGCAAACTCCAGAATCTTTATCCAGCAATAGATTCTTGATATCTTCGGCTGTGTTTAGTTGCTCTCGGTTATCTTCGACTGCTGCCATGCGGGCATAAGAGCCTTCAGACCCGGTGTATTCCCGAGTAAAGGCATGGTTGGTGTGCCCAGATACCTCTGCATGAGTTGGCACATCAATCACTTTGTCCGCGGCTGCTTCAACCATGAACAAATCTTTGCTATCTAATACGGTGTAGTTTTGCCCAACGGCATGTGGGATCTCGCGGATATAGGCAATCGCATCTGCAGCGGTTGGCTGATGCAGAGCCCCGCGAGTCACAAAATCAACGGGCATCCCAGTCATGTTGGTGGCAAGATCCAAGGCGTTAACCACAACGATGACACCATTGGAATTCATTCCCATCGTGGCAAGTGAACCTGGATAAGTTGCCGCAATCACACCTAAACCTGACTTGTCCTTAACTCGCAAAACGGTTTGCAGACCATTGGTCCAATCTGGCAAGTCCATGTTTTGTCCAGCAGCTCGCGAACTCTCACGAGTTATTGCGATGGCAGTGCAGCCCATGCCTCCAGTTAGTGCCCAAGATTCATCCAACATTGAAAGCGCAGCCACTTGGTACCAGGGCATGTTCGCAGCTTCAGCCATAGCTTCTAGCTCTGCAACTAAATCTGGACAGTATCGCTCGGCAGTTTCCCAACCGCCCACTTCAGTTAAGCGCTGCGCCAAATCTTCAGCGTCGACATCGTTCTTGCTGAAGTGAAGTACCCATCTATTCCAAGCGGTTTCAAGAAGATCTGAAAGTTGCTCACCGAGTTGTGCGCCACGTTCTGCGCCTG
>JBILBY010000092.1:0-4117 GCA_044353415.1 Candidatus Nanopelagicales bacterium
AGCTTGCTGTTGGCGAGTCCAAGAAGGCTGATGCCGCAGCTAACGCTGATGCAGAAGTTCCAACTTCATACTCAGGCGAAACCACATCTGAAGGAACACTTTCAGAAGATGCTGGCCTACAGGCACTAAGAACAGAATTGGCCGACAAAGCCGAATAATTCAAACTAGGAGAAGCGGTTGCCATTGACTTGGTAGCCGCTTTTTCTATTCTCAAAGCCTGCAAGCGTAATTGAGCCAATAGGGTAGTGACGTGTACCTAGGACTTTCTGGCGGAATTGGCAGCGGGAAATCAACGGTTGCCAAAATCCTTTCCAGCTTGGGTGCGGTAGTTATTGACGCAGACGCGATTGCCAGGGAAGTGCTGGAGCCAAACCAGGCTGGCTATCAAAGAGCTATCGAAGTGTTTGGCGAATCCATTTTGGACAGCGATCTAAGAATTGATCGAAAAAGACTCGCGGAGTTGGTGTTTCAGAACTCCGAAGAGTTAGCGAAGCTCGAGGGGATTGTTCACCCTGCGGTCATTGCTCGGGTAGCGCAAATTCGTAACTCGCTCCCAGAATCTACTGTTGTGGTCTATGACACCCCGTTGTTGTTCGAAAAGAATCTGCAAGGGCAATTCGACAAAGTTTTGATAGTCGTAACAGATTCTGAGCACCGAAAAGCACGCTTGATCAAACGTGGTCTAGAGATTACTGACATTGAGGCCAGAATCGCGAATCAGGCAACCGATGCTCAGCGAAGAACTGTTGCTGACTTTGTGATTGAGAACAATGGCTCACCTGAACAGTTGCAAGACCAAGTCACCAAGGTGTGGCAACAAATTTCAGCGTAGTCTTGAGTCATGACCCGTCCGATTACCGATTTGCAGCGAACCGTTGCACCGTTTGAAGTAATCAGCGATTTCGTCCCGGCAGGTGATCAGCCTGCAGCTATCACTGAAATCGAAAAGCGAATCCGCAACGGCGACAAGAACGTGGTGCTGCTTGGAGCAACTGGTACCGGAAAGAGCGCAACTACAGCTTGGCTAATTGAGCGGTTACAACGCCCCACATTAGTTTTGGCGCCAAATAAAACGCTTGCGGCGCAACTAGCAAATGAATTTAGAGAACTACTTCCCAACAATGCCGTTGAGTATTTCGTTTCCTATTACGACTATTACCAACCGGAAGCCTACATACCCCAGAGTGACACTTTTATTGAGAAAGATTCATCAGTAAATGAGGAAGTTGAAAGACTTCGGCATAGTGCAACCAACAGTCTGTTAACTCGACGCGACGTCATCGTGGTAGCCAGCGTCTCTTGTATTTACGGTCTAGGCACCCCACAGGAATACGTCGATCGAATGGTACGACTTAAAGTAGGCGAAAGCATTGATCGCGACTCACTTTTGCGCCGATTAGTTGATATTCAATACAACCGAAACGACATCGCATTCACTCGTGGAACTTTCAGGGTACGTGGAGACACTATTGAGGTCTACCCGGTTTACGAAGAGCATCCAGTTCGCATTGAAATGTTTGGCGATGACATAGATCGTTTGATGTCATTGCATCCAGTTACTGGTGAGATTCTTACTGACGATAGTGAGATTTATATTTTTCCGGCTTCCCACTACACAGCTGGACCGGAACGAATGAATAAGGCCATCTCTGCTATCGAAGCAGAAGTTGCGATTCGAATTCCTGAGCTCGAGAGTCAAGGGAAGTTGCTTGAAGCTCAACGTATAAAGATGCGTACCTCGTACGACATTGAAATGATGCAAAACCTTGGATTCTGTTCTGGTATCGAGAATTACTCAAGGCACATCGACGGTCGAGAGGCAGGTTCAGCTCCGAACTGTTTACTGGACTATTTCCCAGAAGACTTTTTGCTAGTTATTGATGAAAGCCACGTAACAGTGCCGCAGATTGGTGCGATGTATGAGGGCGATGCTTCACGTAAACGAACGCTGGTTGAACACGGCTTTCGACTACCTAGTGCCATGGATAATCGTCCGCTTAAGTGGCCCGAGTTTCTTGATCGCGTTGGTCAAACTGTTTATCTATCGGCAACTCCTGGACCGTTTGAGCTGGGGGTAGTCAACAATGACGTCGTAGAGCAAGTGATCAGGCCGACCGGTCTGGTCGATCCGGAAATCATCGTTAAGCCAACAAAGGGACAGATCGATGATCTGATTCATGAAATTCGACTACGGGCGGAAAATGGAACGCGCGTTCTGGTCACAACGCTGACCAAAAAGATGTCTGAAGACTTAACGGACTATTTGCTGGAACAGGGAATTAGAGTTCGTTACTTGCACTCAGAGGTTGATACTTTACGTCGAGTTGAGTTACTTCGCGAGCTAAGACTAGGGGAGTACGACGTTCTCATTGGAATTAACTTGCTACGTGAAGGCTTGGACTTACCTGAGGTCTCGCTCGTTGCAATTCTGGATGCTGATAAAGAAGGCTTCCTGCGCAGTCATCGCAGCTTAATTCAAACTATTGGCCGCGCCGCTCGAAACGTATCGGGTGAAGTCCACATGTACGCAGACAAGATCACTGATTCGATGCGAGTTGCAATTGATGAAACAAATCGCCGACGAGAAAAGCAGGTTGCCTACAACTTAGAGCATGGCCTAGACCCGCAGCCACTACGCAAAAAGATTGCCGACATTACGGATTTGATTTCTAGAGAAGATGATGACACCGAATTGTTTATGGCTGATCAAAAGTCAGGCGTTAGAGTTCCAACTTCAGTCAGGGAGAGCCTGCGTAGTATTCCAGCTCGAGACTTGGGTGATTTGATTGATCAGCTTTCCGAACAAATGCACACCGCTGCTAGTGAGCTTCAGTTTGAGTTAGCGGCAAGATTGCGTGACGAGATCCATGAACTTAAGAAAGAATTGCGCCAAATGGCGCAGGCTGGTCACGCCTAGATATGCCAATCATCGCTAAGGTTGTCCAATGAACGTTTCAACCACAATTTGGATGGCCACAATTGGAATCCTCATTGCTGCATTTGTCTTGGACTTTGTTGTGGTTGATGCTAGGCCACACGTCTTCGGACCAAAGCAAGCGGCTCGCTGGGTAGTGGCTTACATAATTGCTGCGTTGTGTTTCGCGGTTTTTGTATGGAACTACTTCGGAGCTGAGTACGGACAACAGTTTTTGGCAGGCTGGATAACTGAGTACAGTCTTTCCGTTGACAATCTGTTTGTCTTTCTAGTTCTCATGTCATCATTCGCAGTTCCGGAAATGCTTAAGCACCGAGTGTTATTGATTGGTGTGGCGATAGCAATCGTGCTTCGAGGAATTCTAATTGTGATCGGCGCAGCTGCAATCGCTAAGTTTGCAGCGACTTTCTATGTATTTGCTGCGTTCCTTCTCTACACCGCGATTTCAGTTTGGAGATCGCATGATGAAGAGCCGGATCCTGACGGTAACGGCTTCGTGCGCCTTGTCGAGAAATATGTGCCCACTTCACGGGAATACGTAGGAGCGAAATACATAACCAAAATTGATGGCAAGCGATTCATTACTCCACTATTTGTGGTGATTCTTGCTGTGGGTACCACGGATCTATTGTTCGCTCTTGATTCGATTCCGGCGGTTTTCGGCTTAACCCAGGAGCCTTATCTAGTATTTGCTGCAAATGCTTTCGCCTTGATGGGATTGCGACAGCTGTATTTCTTGCTGGACGGCTTACTATCCAAGATCATTTACTTAGCCCGTGGCTTGGCCATAATCCTTGGATTCATCGCCATAAAGCTGTTTTTGGAGGCTGTCGACGGGACTACAGACTTGCATCCACCACATGTGACAATCGCCCAATCTTTGATGTTTATTGGAACCGTTTTAGGGGTAACAGTAATCACAAGTCTCATTGCAGTGCGTCGTTCCCCAGAATTGGCCCTTCAGTCTGAGATTTCACATGCACTGGAAGAGTCAACGGAACACCGGGGAGATGCCATCGAGCATCTCGGATCCGATGACCCTAAAGCTTAAGGAAATCAAATGGACGTAAGTCAAGGGTTATGGGCCGCACTGATTGTTGGAATTCTGGGACTTATCGTTCTGGACTTTGTGACAGTAAGTCGCAAACCTCATGACGTAATGTTCAAAGAAGCTGCGTCGTG
>JBILBY010000094.1:0-4100 GCA_044353415.1 Candidatus Nanopelagicales bacterium
ATGGGTTGCTGGCTTTCAATCAGCTTGGAATGAATCTTCAACTCACCCGCTACAAAGGTGGAGCCGCCGCGAAATGCAAGAACCACAACGTCACGCGCGTACCGCTGCGTTTACTGACCCACACACCAATCAAATTAAATCGATCACGACTTCCTATGGTTACGGCTTATTGATCGATGATGATTCGTTACTTGGCCGCTTTGTTTCACACAGTGGTGGTTACCCAGGCTTTGGATCGCACATGCGTTGGCATCCGCAGTCTGGCTGGGGAATTGTGGCACTAGGAAATCGCACATATGCGCCAATGATGCCGGCCGCCAGCGAAGCAATGAACATAGTCATTCGGGATCACGTACCTGCAAGAACTTATTCAGAATCAGATGTCTGGTTTGAAACAGCTTCTGCAATTAATGTGGTGGAAGAGCTGCTGACAAATTGGGATAACCAATTGGCTGATGACTGGTTTGCCGTAAATATGGATTTAGACCAGCCACGCAATGAGCGAATGAACGCAATCTTGGCACAGGTGGCAAGTGGTACAAATACTTCGCGAGTTCCAGGGAGTTTGACCACTACGACACCTGCCCACGCGAAGTGGCAAGTAACTAGTGATTCTGGGCTAATTGAAGTTGAACTATTGATGAGTCCAACTACTCCGCCAAAAATACAAACATTAAGGGTGGCGAAAGTCCTATCGTGAGCAATTCCTCCGCAGCAATGTGTCTAAGATAAATAGCGTGCCTCCCGCACCGATTGAGCGAAAGAACTCAGATGTCTAAGCCAAATGGCAGTTCTGTCGAAGATGCCTCACACGCACATCCACATAAGGCTGGAACTTCCGCTTTAGTTCTTGGAGCTACTGGTGTGGTGTTTGGTGACATCGGCACCAGCCCGATTTATGCAATGAAGCAGACTTTCATCATTTCTGGCGCTGAACCTGATCAAATTTATGGAATTGCATCGATGATCTTTTGGGCTTTGATGCTAGTTGTTTCACTAAAGTATTTAACCTTTGTGATGCGTGCAGACAACAAAGGTGAAGGTGGCATGCTTGCCCTCCTATCACTTATGCCAGAACACATTCGGTCGCCCAAGTCACGAAAGCACTTAGCACTTCTAGTTCTCGTCCTGATTGGTACCAGTCTGCTTTTTGGTGAAGGTGGCTTAACTCCTGCAATCAGCGTGCTTTCAGCAACAGAGGGATTGGCGTTATTGAATCCTGATTTAGACGTTGTTGCTGTCCCAGCTACCGTATTAATTTTGGCGATATTATTCGCAATGCAATCCCGAGGAACTGAAACAATCGGAAAGTTTTTTGGTCCAGTAACTTTTGTCTGGTTCATTCTGATTGGCTCACTAGGTATTTTCCGAATTTTGCAAGAGCCTGAGGTAATCAAGGCACTTTCACCAACATATGCAATTCAGTACTTCATGAATAGTGGTCTGAATTCACTCTTTGTATTAGCAGCAGTAATCCTCGTAGTAACCGGTGCAGAGGCTTTGTACACCGACATGGGTCACTTTGGGGCTAAGCCAATTCGAATTGCTTGGACAATAATTGTCGGTCCAGCCTTAGTGCTTAGTTATCTTGGACAGGCTGCAGTACTAATAAATAATCCAGCAGCTATTTCAAATCCATTTTTTGCCTTGGCACCTAACAAGCCAATGACATTGGTTTTAATCATTATGGCAACTGCTGCAACGATTGTTGCCTCACAAGCTTTAATCACTGGCGTATTTTCCCTTTCTCGCCAAGCCGTGCAACTTGGTCTCTTCCCACGCCTAACGATTCGTCACACTAACGCCGATCAAGAAGGTCAGATTTACGTTCCAGTTGCAAACTGGTTAGTGGGATTCATCAGTATTGCTTTAGTGATTGCATTTCAATCCTCATCCGCTCTGGCAAGTGCGTATGTACTAGCTATTGCTGGAACAATGACAGTGACCACAATTGCATTCACAATTGTTGCGCGTCAGATCTGGAAATGGCCACTTTGGAAAATTGCGCCACTAACTACGATTTTCTTGACTCTGGATCTAATCTTCCTAGCTGGAACTGCAACTCGATTCTTTGATGGTGGCTGGGTTCCAATTGTTTTTGGTTCCCTCATTTTGGCAATGATGCTAGTTTGGCGCGCCGGCAATCGTGCGCTTAACAAAAAGATGCGCGATTCAAGTCGTACTTGGCAAGAAATCTATGCTGGTTGCGAGTCTGGCGAAATCGCCATGGTTCCAGGGATTGGAATCTTTATGGCATCCCCTGCCGAAGTTGTTCCGGCTGCTTTGATTTCGCACGTTACGATCATGCACTCACTACCAGAATCGGTTTACGTAGTAACCATAAAATCAGATACCCAGCCAGTTAGTACAACACCGGTATTGATTGATCATGTAACTGATCGGTTATGCCAAGTCACTATTTTCGCCGGTTACATGGAGACAGTAAATGTTCCAAACATCCTGCAACGTGACGCTTTAAGTAGTGAAGAAGAAAATTCTGCTACTTACTACCTTTCAGAACGTCACTTCTTGGCTTCTGAAGGTGGCAATCTAGGAGAGCGCACCGAAACTTTGTTTGAGATTTTGCATCGCAATGCAGTTTCTCCAACTACTTTCTATGGTTTGCCATATGGTCGAGTTATCACAATCGGAACTCGCATCGATTTATAACAAGACAAAACTAAAGCCCGCTTTCAAATTCGAAGGCGGGCTTTAGTTTTTAGATTTACTTGCCGGCGTTTAGTAACTCAATTCGCAAGTCAGCAGTTGCCTTATGAGCAGACATGCCTTCGAATCCTGCGATTGCAGAGTTATGCGGAGCTACCTGCATTGTGGATTCACGTGTTGAGGTTTGGTAAGTAACTGGCTTCAAGAAGCGACCGACTGACAAACCTGATGTGTACTTAGCGCCACCACCAGTTGGAAGCACGTGGTTGGTACCAGTCGTGCCCTTGTCGGCGTAAGAAACAGTGGACCATTCTCCGATAAACAATGAGCCGTAGTTCTTTAGGTGCTTTAGGTAGTAGTCGTTGTCGCCAGTCAAAATTTCCAAGTGCTCTGGTGCCAAAGTGTCCATAACTTCGATGGCCTCATCTGGCGTCTTCACTAGATAGACAGTTCCGTAATCGCGCCAAGCTGGGCCAGCGATGTATTCAGTGGATAGTTCACCTAACTGACGCTTTACTTCATCAATTACTGCCATACCAAGTTCGCGCGAAGTGGTTACAAGTGATGCAGGTGACTGCATGCCATGTTCTGCCTGACCTAATAGGTCGCAGGCAACCATGCGGGCATCTGCAGTTTCATCGGCAATAACAGCAACTTCAGATGGACCAGCAAGAAGATCGATACCTACGCGACCAAATAGCTGACGCTTTGCTTCAGCAACGTATGCGTTACCTGCACCAACAAGAATGTCGACTGGCTTTTCACCAAGTAAACCGAAGGTCATCGCAGCTAGCGCTTGCACGCCACCAAGGATAAATGTGCGGTCCACACCAGACAAGTAAGCCGAGTAAAGCACTGCATCATTGCCACCGGTGGCAGACATTGGAGGTGTGCAAGCCATAGTCATTGGCACGCCAGCAACTTTGGAAACTCCAACAGTCATGAATGCTGAAGACAAAATTGGGAAGTTACCTGCAGGCAAGTAAGCACCAACGCGCTCGATTGGGATGTACTTCTGGCCCAACACAACACCAGGAGTAGTTTCCAGTTCGAAGTCAACTAGGTGCTTGCGAGTTTCAACGGCAAACATCTTGGTGCGTTCGGAACCAATTTCAAGAGCCTTACGAAGTTCTGGCGAAAGCTTGTCACCAGTCTTTGCAAGATCTGCTGCGCTTAGTTCAAAATCTTTGTCCCATTTATCAAGATCGCGAGAATACTTCTTAACGGCGTCGATGCCATTCTTTTCAATCTCCGAAAGCATTTTCGAAACAGTTTCGATTACTTCTGGCAATCGCTGTGCTGGCGGTGAATCTAACTCTGGTGCCTTTAGAACCTCAATGTCAGCCTTGAGGAACTTCTTGTCGGCTTCTGTAATACGCATGGTTAAAACGTACTTCCCTTCTTAGGTATTGCGTTGGCGTTTTGGTGAAACA
>JBILBY010000095.1:0-4064 GCA_044353415.1 Candidatus Nanopelagicales bacterium
ATTTGCACATCAGTTAGGTCTGAACGATGTCCTTGACGACGACGGTAACCGGTCTTGTTCTTGTAACGAAGAATCTCGATTTTCGGTCCACGGTTGTGGTCAATAACTTCAGCGGTTACGGTGACGCCTTTAGCGTCGGTGTTGACCTTGTCGCCATCCACGATCAAAACAGTTGGAAGAACCACTGTCTCGCCTGGCTTGGCTTGAACGCGGTCAAGGCTAATTAGGTCGCCAACGGCAACTTTCTCCTGGCGGCCACCAGCACGAACGATCGCGTACACGAGGTATCTCCTTGAACTAATGCTTGTTTCGGGTGAAAACCCTAAGTCTTAAGCCTCATAAGGTTACGGACTCAAGGGCCTTAGGGTCAAACCGAGACAGGCTCTTCGGGGGTTGAATCTGGGGTGGAATCTACGGAATTGTCATGGGAATGGTCGTGATTTCCCTTTTTACCCTTGTTTTTAGGGGTTTTCGAGGCGTCATGGCCATCCATGTTTACAACTGCGCCACGGCCTTGGCAATGATCACATGGCTCACTGAAAACCTCCAGCAATCCAGCGCCAATGCGCTTGCGGGTCATTTGAACCAGGCCAAGGGAGGTAACTTCAGCGACCTGATGCTTGGTGCGATCTCGCCCTAGGCATTCAATCAGGCGACGGATCACTTGATCGCGGTTGCTTTCTAGGACCATGTCGATGAAGTCGATAACGATGATGCCACCGATGTCACGAAGTCTTAGCTGTCGAACAATTTCTTCAGCAGCTTCCATGTTGTTCTTGGTAACAGTTTGTTCAAGGTTTCCACCCTGACCAATGAACTTGCCAGTGTTAACGTCGACAACTGTCATCGCTTCAGTGCGATCGATTACTAGTGAGCCACCTGAAGGTAAGTAAACCTTGCGATCAAGGGCCTTAGCGATCTGCTCATCAATTCGATATTCAGTAAACACATCAGTTGTACCAACATACTTTTCAAGACGATCTGCAAGATCAGGCGCAACGTAACTTACGTATTGTTCAACAGTTTCCCAAGCGTCCGCGCCAGAAACGATTAGCTTCTTAACATCTTCGTTGAAGATGTCGCGAACAACCTTGATGGAAATGTCTGGCTCGCCGTAAAGCATGGTTGGAGGTGAAGCAGTTTTTGATTTCGCTTCAATGTCACTCCACTGCGCAGCAAGTCTTGCTACGTCGCGACCTAACTCCTCTTCACTAGCTCCTTCCGATGCAGTGCGAACAATTACGCCAGCATCTTCAGGAACAACTGCTTTCAAAATTGTTTTCAGACGAGAGCGTTCCCGGTCTGGAAGTTTGCGCGAGATTCCAGTCATTGGATTGTTTGGCACATAAACCAAGAAACGACCTGGCAATGAAATCTGGCTAGTTAAGCGAGCGCCCTTTTGTCCGACTGGATCCTTAGTTACCTGAACCAAAACTGGATCGCCTGACTTAAGTGCGGTTTCAATTTTCTTTGGCTGACCATCAAGGCCAGCTGCGTCCCAGTTAACTTCACCGGCGTAAAGAACCGCATTGCGTCCCTTGCCGATGTCAACGAAGGCTGCTTCCATACCTGGCAATACGTTTTGAACGCGTCCCAAGTAAACGTTGCCAACTAATGAGCCACTGCTGGATTGATTGATGTAATGCTCAACAACAATTCCGTCTTCGAGAACTGCAATTTGAGTGCGAGCGCCTTGTTGGCGAACGACCATTACGCGCTCAACGTTTTCGCGACGAGCTAGGAATTCAGATTCAGTCAAGATTGGTGCGCGTCGACGTCCGGCATCGCGGCCATCACGACGACGGTTGCGCTTTGCATCCAGACGGGTTGAGCCAGACTCGTTCTCTGAACCATCACGAGTGCGCTTACGACTACGTTTGCGAGCTGACGCAGCTTCAGCTGACTCAGTTGATTCTTCGTCCGAGGCTTCTGCTGTTCCCTCTTCTAACTCGGAACCTTCAGCGCCATTAGCTGACTTCGCGCGATTCTTGTTCTTGCCACCACGACGGTTGCGATTGCGGTTTCGGTTATTGCCACCGGTGCGCTCTTCGCCAGATTCTGAAGTTTCATTTGAAGTTGACTCGGAACTGTCTGTGGATTCTGAGACAGCTGCCTTCTTCGCCGGAGCCTTTTTGGTTTGACCCTTCTTGGCAACCGAAAGCGTTTCCTCACTACTTGCTGACTTGGCTACCGCTTTTTTCTTAGCAGGAGCAGCAGTAACTGGAGCAGATTGGAAAACTGGAACTGCAATTGGTGCCTTTTTAACAGCTGGCGCCTTCTTCTTGGCAGCAGCCTTAGCTGGCGCCTTATCGGCTTTTTCAGCCGGTGCATCTACTGGTGGTCCAGCCGGACGGCCAGCGGCACGTCGACGTGGTTTGGATTCTGGTGTTAATTCGTTATCCGACATGAAAGTCGTCTCCTATCGCACAACACCTATGCCGAAGCACCGGTATTGCGTTCACTCACGCCCTAGGGCGCATAAGCCTATGTAGTGACGATGTAGGGCTCAAGCTTGTGTGGCTTCACGATCCAAGGTGAAAGGATCACCCACGGACCAACCGTCTTCAAGCAAAGGACCTTGCGCCAGTCGAGTAACCCGAGGGGGAATCTCCTGGGCGAAGTCTGCAACTTTTTTCAGAGCTGCCAGAACATCGTCTGGTCGAACAGCTGGCACGCCATGCCGAACGACTACTTGAAGTATGGCACAGTCAGCGCCCATCTCCACATTTGCCCGAATTACAGCGGTTCTGGCGTCAAAGGTTCTGATTCCAGACTTGGTCATGCGATCTACCAGAACCTCAGATTCCGACATAAAGGCATCAAGTGCCCCCTGCAAAGTTTCTAGCGAGGTGCCGGGAAGTTCGATGCGCCAATGGCTAGCTTCAAGGCGAGCGACGAAATCTGGAGTCCGAGCCTCAACTACTGCCAAAACGTCCAGACCTGGCGGCAATACTTCATCCAAGACTGCAAGTAACTTTTCTGGGTCAACTATCTGAACTACACCAATTTCGACATACTCAGCTTCACTAGCAACCCCAGTTGGCGCAGCGTTGGCATAGGAAATCTTTGGATGCGGTGAGAATCCAGCGCTGTATGCCATTGGGACGCCAGCGCGCTTTAAGGCTCGTTCAAATGCGCGCTGAAAATCTCGATGGGAAGTGAAGCGAAGTCGATCTCGCTTAGCGTGTTGAATTCTTAACTTTTGAACAGCCGGGATTATCTCGCGACCAGGATCACGATCACGTGCCACTGTTTGCAACTACCCGAGATGGGATAACCGGCATTGGCAGCATTACGGCATTAGTTGGACCGACTTGAATCTCAGTACCCATGTGATCGCAAACTCCACAATCAAAACACGGAACCCAGCGACAGTCATCAACTTCAACTTCGGAAAGTGCATCTTGCCAATCGTCCCAAAGCCATTCCTTGTCCAAACCTGAATCTAAATGATCCCAAGCAAGTACTTCAGATAAGTCGCGCTCTCTGATGGTGTACCAATTAACGTCTACTGGTTCATCAGCAAATGCAATTTCAGCAGCTGCCATCCACTTGTCATATGAGAAGTGCTCGCTCCAGCCATCGAATCGTTGGCCATCGCGCCACACCTGTTCAATAACTTTTCCGACTCGACGATCGCCACGCGATAGCAAGCCTTCAACTACGCCTGGCTTTCCATCGTGGTAGCGCACGCCGATTGATTTACCAAATTCACGGTCTTGACGAATCGCGTCACGAAGTTTGTAAAGACGTGAGTCAGTTGTTTCGTGATCTAGTTGGGCTGCCCACTGGAATGGTGTGTGTGGTTTTGGCACAAAGCCACCAATCGAAACTGTGCAGCGAATGTCCTTACGACCAGATGCTTCACGTCCCGCTTTGATAACTTCATGCGCAAGACGAGCAATCTGTAATACATCCTCATCTTCTTCAGTTGGCAAGCCACACATGAAGTACAACTTCACTTGGCGCCAACCGGATGCATACGCAGCTGTGACAGTGCGAATCAAATCTTCTTCGGTGACCATCTTGTTAATGACCTTGCGAATTCGTTCGCTACCACCTTC
>JBILBY010000096.1:0-3987 GCA_044353415.1 Candidatus Nanopelagicales bacterium
CGGCGGCCTGCCAATGTTGACGGGCTTTGAAAACCATCAAGGTTTAACTCGCCTAGGTGAAGACATGCCACCACTTGGACTGGTGCTTAGTGGCGTGGGAAACGGCTTCAATAAGCGAGAGGGGGTTTGGCACGGAAATATCCTTGGTACCTATATGCACGGACCAGCCCTTGCCAGAAACCCGGAACTAGCAGATGCAGTTTTGCAGTGTGCTGCTGGACCACTACGGCCGTTTAATGACCCACTAGCTGATGCCTTTGCCAAAGAACGCCGACAGACATTAACTGGAAATTAGTTTGCCCAATTGATTTAGGGCAACAAAAAAACCCCACCTGAACAAACAGGCGGGGTTTTTTTGTTATGACTAATGCTGACTGATTTCCTTTAGGTGAGACTCAGCTTCATGGAGTTCATGGGCTGCGTGCTCAGCAGCGGCGCGCATTTCCTCGTCCGTTGGAGTTGGAATCACATCCGAGTAGAACCACTGTGACAACTTCGCCCGAGCGATTGACTTGGCAGCCTTTGGATTACGAACGCCATTATCGTCAACAGCTGATGGAAGTGCCATCGGAACTACATCTGCCTTAGCAAGTAACTTGGCCTTTTCTGCTTCACCAATTGGTTCGTGAATTTCAATAAATTCACCACTTGGTAGACGCAGAATCCGGCCAGTCTCGTAACCGTGCAACAGCTTGTTGTTGTCGCGGCGCTGCAGACCTAGACAGATGCGCTTGGTAAGCACAAATGCCAGTGGCGGAAGTATGAACAGCAAGAATCTAAATGCCCAAGTGATCTGATTGATCGAGAGATTGAATGCAGAGGCAATAATGTCGTTACCACCCGAAATAACCAAGATCATGTAGAACGTCAGCGACATCACACCAAGAGCAGTACGGGTCGGTGCGTTACGTGGACGATCTAGCAAGTGGTGCTCACGCTTATCGCCAGTAGCCCAAGCTTCAATCCATGGATACAAACCAAGTGCTGTAAACATAATTCCTGGAATCACAAGAGCTGGCACCAGGATGTTCCAACTCAAGGTGTAACCAAAAATTACGGACTCAAGGTTTGGCATTAGTCGAACAGCGCCATCAAGCCAGCCGATGTACCAGTCAGGCTGGGAGCCTGCAGTTACCTGGGATGGTGTGTATGGACCGTAGAGCCAGATCGGGTTGATAGTTACCAGTGCCGAGATAAGAACGGTGATTCCAAATACTACGAAGAAGAAGCCACCGGCCTTAGCCATGTAGATCGGGAACAAGCGGAAGCCAACAACGTTGCTTTCCGTGCGGCCTGGGCCAGGGAACTGAGTGTGCTTTTGGTAGAACACCATGATTAAGTGCACAGTGATCAAAGCCAGCAAGATACCTGGAATCAAAAGGATGTGGATTGAGTAGAGGCGAGGCATGATGTCTGTGCCTGGGAATTCGCCACCGAATAGGAACATCGCCACATAGGTTCCAACCAGCGGAATTGCCTGGATGATTCCCTGTGCAATGCGAAGTCCGGTACCTGATAGCAAGTCATCTGGAAGTGAGTAACCAGAGAAGCCTTCAAGAAGTGCAAGAACCAAAAGCAAAGTTCCGATTACCCAGTTGATTTCACGTGGCTTGCGGAAAGCACCTGTGAAGAAAACGCGAAGTAAGTGAACGGAAACTGCAGCGGTAAAGAACAGCGCAGCCCAGTGATGAATTTGGCGCATTAACAATCCGCCACGAACATCGAAGGAAATCGCCAAAGTCGAGGAATATGCTTCAGACATCTTTACGCCCTTAAGTGGGACGTAAGAACCGTTGTAAACAACTTCAGTCATTGATGGATTGAAGAACAGGGTTAGGTATGTGCCGGAAAGCAACAAAATAATGAAACTGTAAAGCGCTACTTCGCCAAGCATGAATGACCAGTGGTCTGGGAATACTTTGTCGACTAGGCGCTTGGTGAAGCTAGCAGAAGCTAGGCGATCATCAATGTAGTAACCGACGGCACCACCTTTAGTGGTTGGCGCAGCGTGTGCTGGTGCCTGAATTGACTCTTCGGTTGTGCTCATCCGCGCTCCCAGAAACTAGGTCCTACTGGTTCATTAAATCCACTTTGGGCAACTAGGTAGCCCTCTGCATCAACCGTGATCGCAAGTTGTGGCATGCGACGTGCGGCTGGTCCGAAAACCACATTGCCCGAGTCTGATAGGTCAAACGTAGACTGATGACACGGACACAGCAAGTGGTGAGTGCGCTGTTGGTAAAGTGATGTTGGACACCCTAGGTGGGTGCAAATCTTAGAGAACGCTAAAACCCCTTGGTAATCCCAAGCTTCACCCTGTTGCGAGACGATGTCAGCTGGATCCATGCGAACGATAATGATCGATGCTTTGCCGCGCTGGTTTAGGTTGTGCTCTTCGTGTTCGATCTCAAGCAGGTTCTCTGGAACGGCATTGATTAAGCCACCCAAAGGAATATCGGAAGCCTTGATCTTTTTGTAGGTGGCATCAGTAACTAAGTGAATTCCTTCATCCCAGATGGTTTCCCGGAGGCGAGTGCCAGGTAGGGGACCAAGGTCACGAAGCAGAACGATTAGTGGAACTGGGAACAACGCTAGGGCACCCAGTAATGAACGGCGAATAATCTTGCGTTCCTTGAAGCCAGATTCAGCAGCACCGCGCTGCAGACTTGATTGCACAGCAGCACGTTCTTCATTAGAGGAAGTGAGAGCGTGACGCTCTTGAATAACTTCCTCATCCGGCATCAATTTCTTAGCCCAGTGAATTGCGCCAAGGCCAATCAGCAAAATTGCCATGCCAAATGTGAATCCGATTGCTAAGTGATTTGCATTCAAAGTACCAATAACTGGAATTGTGATTAGTAGATCTGCAGGCACCTGAATGTACGCAACTATGAAAAGAATGATCATTAGTGACGACAAGCCAAACATGGTGGCAACTTGACGTTCAGCGCGAATGGCAGCTTTTGGATCTATGTCGGCCTTACGTGGAACGTGAGGTTCCATTGGGAAAACAGTGATACCGCTGATTAAGTCTTTGCCATCTTTGGCGCCGTATGGGTCACCAGTTGGATGTTCTAATTCATTCATTATTTTGCTTTCGCTCCGATCCATACTGCGGCAACGATAAGTACTCCAAGACCAATAGTGAAAATAAACAAACCTTCAGTTACTGGACCTTGTCGACCGAGGCTAAAGCCACCAGGGCTCTCATTCTTTTGAAGCTCTGCAACGTAAGCGATGATGTGTTGCTTGTCTTCAACGCTTAGTGTGCTGTCTGCAAACACTGGCATGGATTGTGGACCAGAGACCATGGCTTCGTAAAGGTTTTTAGCATCAGCATCCATCAAGCTTGGCGCTTTACGTCCTTCAGAAAGCGCGCCACCGACAGCAGACGCACCGTGGCATTGGGCGCAATTAGTACGAAATAGTTCGCCACCAAGTGCTAATTCTGCATTAGTAGTATCAAGCATCTCGGCGGTTGGAATTCCTGGGCCTGCACCCAAAGTTGCAATGTAAGCAGCTAACGCAGCAGTTTCTTCTGCGTTATATGAAGGCATTTTCGGCATCGCTTGAACGCCAGGAGCAGCAAGTGGCATACGGCCGGTGCCAACCTGGAAATCTACGGAAGCTGCGCCAACACCTAGAAGTGAAGGACCATCGGAAGCACCTTGGGCAGCCAAACCGTGACAAGACGAGCAGCCTTCAAGGAATAACTGCTTACCTTGCTCGACCTGAGTCTCGGTCTTAGCTACTACCTTTGGGGCAGTTTGAGCACTTACTGCAGCATAAGCAGCACCAGTGGTACCAAGAGCCACGGCTAGAACTGCAAAGAGTGCTGCAGGATGTCTTTTACTGAGGGCCACTGGATTCCTTCTCTATTTTCTGAAATGAAAACTTGTTAACGATAGTTATTGAATTAAGTAGATAGTTGCGAACAGGGCAATCCAAACAACGTCTACAAAGTGCCAGTAGTACGAAACCACGATT
>JBILBY010000097.1:0-3978 GCA_044353415.1 Candidatus Nanopelagicales bacterium
GCATAACTTCCGGATGGAATTGAACTCCAGCTAACCCTCGAGACAAATCTTCAAACGCAGCAACTGCTGCTCCCGCACTCGATGCCGTGACAGTAAACCCGGCTGGTGCTTCTTGGACTGAATCACCGTGACTCATCCAAACGTTTTGAACTTCCGGTAACCCATCGAATAGGCAACTACCGGAAACTGTTTTCAACTCAGTTGCGCCAAATTCAGATAATCCAGTCTGCGCAACCGTGCCACCAAGTGTTGCTGCCATGGCTTGGAAGCCGTAGCAAATACCAAACACTGGAAGGTTTGCATCAAATAGTGCGGCATCAACTTGTGGTGCACCTTCGGCGTAAACGCTAGAAGGTCCACCAGAAAGAACAATCGCTAATGGATTTTTGGCCAGCATTTCTTTGGCTGACATAGTGCTGGGAACTACTTCAGAATAGATTCGCGCTTCTCGTACTCGGCGAGCAATAAGTTGGGCATACTGCGCACCGAAATCAACTACGAGTACCGGGCGGGCGTCAGTCACATCCTTAGCCTATTGGCAGCCAGTCTTTGTGCGGATTGCACCCGCGAGGGCTCAGTCGTAAACACTAATTAGGAGTTACAACTACTTCGCAACGCTGGAATTCCTTTAAGTCTGAGTAACCACAGGTTGCCATGGCACGACGAAGGGCGCCAACCATATTCATGGTTCCATCAGCTGTGTGAGATGGACCTGAAATGATTTCACTCAAAGTTCCGGTTGTTCCAAGATCAACAAGTTCACCTCTTGGTAGTTCTAGGTGAGTAGCTTCAATCCCCCAGTGCTTACCGCGACCTGGTGCATCAGTAGCGCGCGCAAAAGTTGATCCAACAACAACTGCGTCAGCACCTAACGCAATTGCCTTTGAAACATCGCCACTTCGACCCATAGAGCCATCGGCAATAACTGAAACGTAACGACCACCAGATTCATCCAGGTAATCGCGGCGAGCAGCAGCAACGTCAGCAACTGCGCTAGCCATAGGAACGCGGACACCAAGCACATCAAGAGTTGTGTGCGCAGCGCCGCCGCCGAAGCCAACAAGTACGCCAGCAGCACCAGTTCGCATTAGGTGCAGCGCAGCTGTGTAAGTCGCGCAACCACCAACGATTACTGGAACATCAAGCTGGTAAATAAATTCCTTAAGATTTAATGCTTCGCCACCATTGCTTACATGTTCTGCGCTTACTGTGGTGCCACGAATTACGAAAATGTCAACGCCAGCATCGACTACCTGCTTAGCAAATTGCGCAGTGCGTTGTGGACTCAATGCGCCAGCAACTGTGATTCCCGATGCGCGCATTTCTTGAATGCGAGCGGCGATTAACTCAGGCTTAATTGGCTTGGCATAAATTTCTTGTAATTTTGCAGTTGCGCCTTTTGAATCAAGAGCTGCAATGTCATGGAGTACGCCAGTTGGATCTTCGTACCTGGTCCAAACGCCTTCAAGATTCAGAATTGCCAAGCCACCAGCAGCAGCAAATGTCTTTGCTGACGAAGGTGAGACGACTGAATCCATTGGCGCCGCAATGATTGGGTGATTGAACGAATAGGCGTCAATTTTCCAATCCAGCGAAACCAGTGCGTCATCACGGGTGCGACGACTTGGCACTAATGAAACATCATCAAATGAGTAAGCGGCACGCGCACGCTTACTTCTACCGATTTCCACGTCTGACATTTTTCTCCCCTATCGAACGTGGTAGTTAGGTGCTTCTACCGTTAGCTGGACGTCGTGCGGATGACTTTCTTTTAGACCTGCGGCCGTAATACGTATTAGGCGACCGTTGTTCTTAAGGTCAGCAACGGTTGCGGCGCCGGCGTAACCCATAGATGCGCGCAGACCACCAATAAGTTGATGTGCAACTCCCGCCAAATTTCCGCGATAAGGCACCTGGCCTTCAATGCCTTCTGGAACCAATTTGTCTTCAGAAAGTACATCGTCTTGGAAGTAACGGTCCTTTGAATAGGACTTGGCATTGCCACGAGATTGCATGGCGCCAAGTGAACCCATTCCGCGGTATTGCTTGAACTGTTTGCCATTGACGAACACCAATTGTCCAGGTGCTTCTTCACAACCAGCAAGTAGCGAGCCCAACATAACGGTGTCAGCCCCAGCCACAATTGCTTTTGCAATGTCGCCGGAATACTGCAAGCCACCATCGCCAATAACTGGAATTCCAGCTGGTCCGGCTGCAAGTGATGCTTCGTAAATTGCAGTGACCTGCGGTACGCCAACACCAGCAACAACTCGAGTGGTACAAATCGAGCCTGGGCCAACGCCAACTTTGACTGCGTCCGCGCCAGCGTCAATTAAAGCCTGAGCTCCGGCACGGGTTGCAATGTTGCCACCGATGACCTGAACTTTGGCAGACTTCTTAATTCTGGAAACCATATCGAGAACTGCTTTTTGATGACCGTGAGCAGTGTCAACGATTACGACATCAACACCAGCTTCAACTAAAGCAAGTGCGCGAGTAAAGGAATCTTCGCCAACGCCAACCGCGGCACCAACCATTAGACGACCAGCAGAATCTTTTGTTGCTAGCGGATAGCGATCACTCTTTACGTAATCCTTAACTGTGATCAAACCAGTTAGTCGACCTGAAGAATCTACTAACGGAAGTTTTTCGATCTTATTAATGCGCAACAACTCAAGAGCGTCGTCGCCATTCATCCCTGGAGTTCCAGTTACGAGTGGCATCTTTGTCATGACATCGCCAACTTTGCGATTCTTGTCATCTTCAAAACACATATCGCGATTAGTTACGATGCCGACAAGAATTCCTTGTGCATCAACTACTGGCACACCACTAATTCGGTAGTGGGCGCAAAGTCGATCAACATCAGCCAAAGTATCGGTTGCGCTACAAGTAACTGGATTGGTAATCATTCCAGCCTCGCTGCGCTTAACCAGATCTACTTGAGCGGCTTGATCTTCGATTGAAAGGTTTCGGTGCAGAATTCCAAGGCCACCCTGGCGCGCCATTGCAATAGCCATTCGAGCTTCGGTAACCGTGTCCATCGCAGAGGACAGCAATGGAATCTTGAGAGAGATTTCTCGAGTTAACTTCGTGCTGGTATCTACTTCGCTTGGAATGACATCGCTGGCATCTGGCAGCAACAGCACGTCATCGTAAGTCAGACCGAGCATTGCAAACTTGTCAGGAAGGCCCTGTGTCATGGAATCCCCTTACTGATCAAGCTGGTAACTGCTGGCGATAGTCACCTAAATAAAGGTGAATTGCCTAAGGTTATCGCGGATCAGCCTGCGGCCAAAAAGCGCAATATTCTTGTTGCTTAACGGCCTGAGGCTGCGGCTAAGGCAATCAGAGTGCTGGTGAAATCAAGTGGCTTAACTACGCCTTCCGGCAGATCTGGTTGCCAGCCCGGGCCTACAGACATCAGCAGTGGCGCTGGGCGCATCGGCTCTACCGAATCCCAAATGGTGATGTCAGCAGTTCCTTGAGTTTGTGACCAAACCACGATTGCACTTGGACCAATTTTCTTGGCTGCAGTAGCAAGGGCGTCAGCTGGCATGCGAGCACCAAGAACTCTGCTTGCAATGTTTTGCTCAGCTAGTCCAGCCGCTATTGCGTACATCGGAATCGTATGAAGTTCATGTGGAGCGCAAGCTAGCAAGACCGGACGAGCATTCTCTGGTTCAGTTACTGAATTGGCAAGATTCCGGAAAAGCCCTGTTACTGATTCTGCGATCAGATGTTCCTGTTCAACACCTTCGCCAGTTTGTTCCCACTTTTCACCAAGAGCTACTAGCACTGGAATTAACACATTTTCCCAAGTCCAGATCACGCCATGGCTTTCTAAAGAATTAGAAATGATCTGGTCACAACCGCTGGCATCTAGAGCCGCGGCTGCGCGATTTAAAGATCGGATGATCGCTTTGGGACTATCTAATGCAATGACATTGTCTGCTTGGCCATCGACTTCTGTCACTA
>JBILBY010000026.1:0-8871 GCA_044353415.1 Candidatus Nanopelagicales bacterium
ACATTAAAGAAATGATTGATTGGGATGGCGAAGTCGCCAGACAAGAAACCCCAGGCCTACAAGCTTGCTTTAACGCAGTCGGCGACATCCCAGTTCCAACTATTGCTGCGATCACAGGCTACGCACTCGGTGGCGGCTTGGAACTTGCCCTAAGTTGCGACTTTAGAATCGCGGCATCAAATGCCGTTATGGGTCAGCCAGAAATTTTGCTTGGCATCATTCCTGGCGGCGGCGGCACGCAGCGCTTAGCTCGACTAATTGGTCCATCCCGAGCAAAAGATTTGATCTTCACTGGTCGTCGTGTAGACGCAGACGAGGCACTAACTCTTGGACTTGTAAATGAAGTTGTAGATTCAAGCGACGTGCTCAAGCGAGCCATGGAACTAGCAAACCTTTACGCAACTGGTCCAGTTACTGCCATGAAGGCTGCAAAGCGCGGAATCGATAAAGGTGGCGAGCAGCTATTGGCCGACGGTTTGGTTATGGAGCAGGGGCTGTTTGCCGGCCAGTTCGATACCAATGACCAAAAGGTAGGCATGAAGTCCTTCGTCGAAAATGGCCCAGGTAAGGCAGATTTCTCCTAGTTAGCATGGCTTGTTACTCTGGCCAACCCTGAACTAGCGCCTTTGAAATAAGCGATTAGGATTGTAAGTGACGGATTGGATCCAATCTTGAAGCCACCTAAATTGTGGATTTAGGAAGTGGATTAAAACTTCGTCTGGGCGCTAAAGGAGTTGGCATGAAGATTTGTGTTTGCGTAAAGCAGGTTCCAGATAGCTGGGCAGAAAAGAAGTTGACTGCATCTGACAGCACTTTGGATCGCGCAGCTGCTGACCGAGTAGTTAACGAACTCGATGAGTACGCGGTTGAAGAAGCCCTGCGAATTGTTGAAGCCGGCGAAGGCGAAGTAACAATTCTTTCGATGGGACCAGATGAAGCAGCGGACAGCGTTCGTAAAGCTATCTCAATGGGTGCCCACGCAGGAATTCATATCAGCGATCCAGCGCTACACGGATCAGATGCACTTGCAACATCACTTGTGCTTGCCAAAGCACTTGAAGGCCGTGGCTTTGATTTGATTATGTTTGGCTCTGAATCAACTGATGCACGCATGAGTGTTGTGCCAGCGATGGTTTCCGCTCGACTTGGTTTGCCACAGATGACTTTTGCAAACAAGGTTGAAGTAAGCGGTTCAAACCTAACAATCCACCGCGTTACCGATTACGGTTACGACGAAGTTCAGTCCAGCCTGCCAGCCGTTGTTTCAGTAGTTGAAAAAACAAATGAGCCTCGTTACCCATCTTTTAAGAACATCATGGCTGCCAAGAAGGCACCGATGGAAACCTTGAGTCTTGCTGACATTGGTTTAGATGCAGCAACTGTCGGCCTTGCAAATGCCTGGAGTGAAGTAAAAGATTTCGCAGAACGTCCAGCTAAGGCAAAGGGCACTGTCATTACCGATGAAGGCAATGGCGCAGAAAAAATCGAAGAATTCCTCGTCACCCAGAAATTCATCTAGGAGCATCCATGTCTGAAGTATTAGTACTTATCGAGCACTCTGAAGGCAACATCAAGAAGGTATCTCTTGAGTTGCTAGCAATGGCTGCCGGAATTGGTGAACCAAGTGCAGTCTTTGTTGGACCTGGCGCGGATGCTGCGTTAGCAACCCTTGGTGATCATGGCGCAAAGACGGTTTATGTCGCAGACGGTCAAGCATTCTTGGATCACGTTGTAGTGCCAACTGTTGATGTATTGGCAAAGCTTGTTGCTGAGAAGTCACCTGCTGCAGTTTTGATTCCATCTTCCGCAGACGGCAAAGAAATCGCGGGCCGCTTGGCAGTTGCAATTGACTCTGGTGTTATCACCGATGCAGTTGCAGTTTCTGCTGACGTTGTTGCAACTCAAAACGTATTTGGTGGCGCAACAATTGTGCACTCAAGAGTTTCCAAGGGCACTCCAGTAATCACAGTTCGCACCAACTCAATTGCACCTGTGCAATCAGGTGGATCTGCAACTCGCGTAGATGTAGCCGCAGAAGTTAGTGCTGCAGCTGGCGCAACCAAAGTTGTTAATCGAGTCTCAGTGCAAAAGAGTGGCCGACCAGATCTATCCGAAGCCGCAATTGTGGTCTCGGGTGGCCGTGGTGTCGGTAGCGATGAAGGTTTTGCAAGCGTCATCGAGCCATTGGCAGATTCGCTAGGAGCTGCAGTTGGCGCATCCCGCGCGGCAACAGATGCTGGTTGGTATCCACATCAATTCCAGGTTGGCCAGACTGGCAAAACCGTTTCGCCTCAGCTTTATGTTGCGAATGGAATTTCTGGTGCGATTCAGCATCGCGCTGGCATGCAAACCTCAAAGACTGTTGTTGTCGTTAACAAAGATGCAGATGCACCGATCTTTGATTTAGCTGACTTCGGTGTTGTTGGCGACCTTCATTCGGTAGTTCCTGATTTAACTGCTCGGGTAAATGCCCGTAAGTAGTCACTAAATAGTGGGTTTTTCCCGAAACTGAAAAATCCATGACCTACCGTTCTCATCTAGAATAGGTAAGTGGCGTATTTAGATAACGCTGCAACGACCCCAATGCTTCCGGAGGCCGTTGCGGCCATGACGAAGTTGCTCAGCGAGCCTGGCAATCCTTCATCCCTGCACGCCTCTGGGCGAAAAGCCAGACGTGCCGTTGAAGAATCCCGGGAGCGCGTAGCGCGTGCAGTTGGGTGCGGCTCAGCAGAAGTTGTGTTTACTGCGGGCGGCACCGAAGCCAACAACATTGCTGTCAAGGGCATCGCTTGGGACCAAAGAAATAAGGATCCGCGACGAGTTCGCGTAGTTGCAGGTAGTACTGAACATCACGCTGTTCTTGATCCAGTTCGCTGGCTTGGCGATTCTGAAGGTTTTGAGGTTACCTGGATTAAGTCTGATGCCGAAGGAAAAATCACACCAGAGGCACTTCGTGACGCACTTGGTGATAATCCAAACGATGTTGGCTTGGTCAGTGTTATTTTGGGAAACAACGAAGTTGGAACTATTAACGACATCGCTGCGTTAACTGCAGTTACTCGAGAATTTGGAATTCGCTTTCATACTGACGCGGTTCAAGCACCGGCTTGGTTAGACCTTAACTTTTCTGAACTTGGCGTTTGCGCAATGAGTATCTCAGGACACAAAGTTGGTGGACCGCATGGAATTGGTGCGCTGATCATTAGTCGCGATTGTCATGTCACGCCATTAATTCACGGTGGTGGCCAAGAGCGCGATGTTAGATCCGGAACTTTAGATGCACCAGCCATAGTTGGTTTTGCAACGGCACTTGAAATTACGGCAGCGCGACGTTCCGAAACTGTGGCTCGAGTAGCAGCGCTGCGCGATGACTTAGTTACTCGTGTTATGCAAATTGCACCTGATGCGATTTACACCGGTTCAAAGATTTATCGCTTAGCTAATAACGCTCACTTCATTTTTCCTGGTTGCCTGGGTGACTCTTTACTGATGTTGCTGGATGCCCAAGGCGTGGAATGTTCTGTAGGTTCTGCCTGCAATGCAGGTGTGCCACAGCCTTCGCATGTTCTGCTTGCAATGGGTGCAGACGACGATGCCGCCCGCAGCACATTACGTTTTTCACTTGGCAGCACAACCACTCAAGCTGATGTCGACAAACTTATTGAGGTTCTGCCAAGTGCAATTGAGCGAGCAAAGCGCGCTGGAGTTCCAAAGTTAACGACTGCACCGGTGCGTGCCTGATGCGCGTATTAGCTGCACTTTCAGGTGGCGTAGATTCTGCAGTTGCGGCTGCCCGCGCAGTAGATGCTGGACATGATGTAACGGCAGTTCATTTGGCCTTATCCAGAAATCCTCAATCTCATCGAACTGGTGCTCGCGGTTGTTGCACAATCGAAGATTCAAATGATGCATTTCGCGCGGCAGATATGTTGGGCGCACCGTTTTACGTTTGGGATTTGTCTTCAGAGTTTCAAGAAAAAGTCATTGAAGACTTTATTTCTGAGTATGCGGCCGGTCGAACACCTAACCCGTGCTTGCGCTGCAACGAAAGCATTAAGTTTGAGGCCGTCTTAGAGCGCGCTATGGCACTTGGCTTCGATGCGGTGGTTACCGGACACTACGCTCAAATCTTCCAAGGCCAAAATGGTCCAGAACTTCACCGCGCGATTGATCCACTTAAGGATCAGTCTTACGTACTTGGCGTATTAACTGCCGAACAAATTGCGCACTCCATGTTCCCGCTAGGCAACAGCACAAAAGTTGAAGTTCGAGCCGAAGCTGATCGACGTGGAATTCTGGTTGCAGCTAAGCCCGATAGCCACGACATTTGTTTTATTCCAGATGGTGACACTGCAGGCTGGCTGTCACGCCAGATTGAATCTGTGCCAGGCGAAGTTGTCGATGCCGAAACTGGCAACAAAGTTGGAACGCACGCGGGTGCCCACGCATTTACAGTGGGCCAACGTCGCGGTCTAGCACTTGGCAATCCAACCGGTGATGGTGAACGTCGCTACGTGGTGGATGTTGATGTTAAGAACAACGTTGTCATGGTGGGACCACCAGTATTACTAGATATCGACCTGATTGAAACGATTAAACCAAGATGGTCAGGACCTATTCCAGCCAGTGGCACTCGCATTCATGTTCAGATTCGTGCTCATGGTGAAGCATTGCCAGCGACCCTTAACATTGACGACGATGACCAAGTAATCATTCAACTTGACGATTACCTACGTGGGTTGGCTGCTGGTCAAGCCGCAGTTATGTATGACGGAACTCGCGTGATTGGAAGCGCGACCGTTTCTCGCTCGCGTCGATCGGCATCTGTTTAGTGCAACCTGCAACCGTAACTGGCGTTGGCGCCTGGCCAGGAACTGATGTTCATGAAGTTGCGGTAACTATCCGAGATGTTTGTCCGGACTTCCCGCACTTAGCTGAACTTCCCGAGCGTGGCCCAGGAGCCGAGATGATCGGGCGAACTATGGGATTGATATCTCAAATTGCAAGTGACTTTTCAGTTTCGACTGTTCCAACAGGCTGGCGACTAACTAGTGCCCGCGGCAAAGATATGTTGCGCGCTGCATCTTTCATGAGCAATGACTTAGATGAAATTGAAGCGGTCTACGAAGGTTATGAAGGTGACTTCAAAATCCAAGTAGTTGGACCTTGGACTCTTGCGGCAAGTGTTGAAATTCGCTCGGGTGAGAAACTACTTCGCGATCTAGGCGCAGTGTCCGATCTGGCACAAGCCTTGGCAAGTGCTGTCGAGAGTCACGTCGCTGATGTTGCTCGCAGACTTCCAAGCGCACGAATTGCTCTGCAGTTTGATGAACCGCTACTGCGTGACGTCCTGCGAGGATCCGTGCCAACTCAAAGTGGTTGGGCTGCGTATGCCGCGGTTGAACCTGCAACAGTAGGCGAAACCTTGAAACTAGTCCGCAGCGCACATCCCGGAACAACAATTGTGCATAGCTGCGCCGATGAGATTCCATTTGATTTGATTCGGCAATCAGGATTTTCCGCAATCTCTTATGACGTGGCCTTGGTAGGGGATATGGCTACTGACTACCTAGGTGAACAGATTGAAGCTGGTGGCTTTGTGATCTTAGGTATTGAGCCTTCAACTACAGCGCGAGCTGTAGCGGGAGTCCGACGACTTGGTGGGCGAATTGGGTATTCAGATGAAGACTGGAACTCTCACATAGTTTTATCGCCCCCATGTGACCTAATTGACATGCCACTGTCACAGGCTCGCGAGAGAATGGAATCATTAAGTGAGGTTTCGCGCGCATTAGTGGAGGTAGATCAGTGAGCATTCCAGCCGCTGTGCGCAAGCGACGTGATGAACTTGTTGAGCTAATTGAGCAAGCTCGAACTCAGTATTACAGCCATGACAAGCCCACTATTTCCGATGCGGACTACGACAAGTACTTTGCTGAGCTAGTTGAAATCGAAGGCAATCACCCAGAGTTGGTAAGCGCCGATTCACCAACTCAAAGTGTTGGTGGGGAAGCAACCGAAGAGTTTGGTGAATTTGAGCATCCAACCAAGATGTGGAGTCTCGATAACGTTTTCGATGACGCCGAGTTGGATGCCTGGTTTGCCCGAGTAGGCGATCACAATTTCCTATGTGAACTGAAGATCGATGGCCTCGCGATAAATGCGGTTTACCGAAACGGTGAACTTGAAACTATTGCAACGCGGGGTAGTGGCAGTGTTGGTGAAAACGTTACTGCCAGCCTTGAGTACTTGACGTGCATTCCGCGAAAACTAAAGACAGTCAAAGGTACGAAGTTTCCTGAACTACTTGAAGTAAGAGGCGAAGTTTATTTCTCACTTGCTGAGTTTGATCAAATCAATCTAGAAGTAACGGCAACTGGCCGAACTGCATTCGCTAACCCAAGAAATGCTGCAGCTGGAACCTTGCGCCAGAGAATTGATAATCGATTAGAAGCAGTTGCCGAGGCTACTAAGCGAGCCGAAGGAAAATCTGACGATTCCAAGCAAGCTGCGTCACTTGCAAAACACGTTGAAGAACTTGAGCGTGCCAAGAGTGCTCTATCTCGACTTGGATTAATTGTGCATGGAATCGGTGCTCATGAAGGTCTGGAAATTTCTGCGCAGTCTCACGCATATGAATTGCTAAAGAGTTGGGGATTGCCAACTTCGGATCGCGTAAAAGTTGTTAAGAGCGTTAAAGAAGTCAAGGAATACATAACGCATCACGGTGAGCATCGTCATGACATCGAACATGACATCGATGGTGTTGTAATCAAGATAGATAGCTTGAATGAGCAGCAAGAGCTTGGATACACCGCAAGAGCACCTAGATGGGCAATTGCGTTTAAGTATCCGCCGACAGTTGTACGGACTCGACTTCTTGATATTGGTGTCCAGGTTGGTCGAACCGGCCGAATTACACCACGCGCTGCCGTTGAACCAGTTTTGGTTGCCGGCTCAACCGTTTCGTTCGCAACTTTGCACAATGGCTATGAAGTCAAGCGCAAAGGCGTACTCCTCGGTGACATGATCTTTTTGCGTAAAGCCGGAGATGTGATTCCAGAAATTCTAGGACCAGTTGTTGAGCTGCGAGATGGCAGTGAACGTGAATTCGTCATGCCTACTAAGTGCCCAGAATGCGGTAGCAAGTTGGATACCGAAAAAGAAGATGACAAAGATTTAAGATGCCTGAATACCAGAAGTTGCCCAGCGCAACTACGAGGCAGGCTTGAGCATTTAGGTTCGCGCAGCGTTCTTGATATCGAAGGCCTAGGTGAAAAAGCAGCTCGCGCACTTCTTGAGGAAAAAGTGATTTCTGATGAAGGTGATTTGTTTGCGTTGACCGCCGATGATCTGCAGCGAAGTGATTTCTTTGTTAAGGGCGCAAATCGAGAGTTAGCAGAAAATGCAAAACTATTGCTGGGTCAGTTAGAGCTGGCAAAGACTAAACCGCTTTGGCGATTTATCTGTGCGTTATCTATGCGCCACATTGGACCACCAACTGCGCAAGCCCTGACAAGGGAATTCCATAGCCTGGATGAAATTGCGAATGCTCCAACTGAACAGTTAGCCAGGGTTGAAGGAATTGGTCAAACAATTGCCGATTCAATTTCGCAATGGTTTTCTGAACCTTGGCATCTTGACATCATTCAGAAATGGAAAGACTCCGGCGTAGTACTTGAGCAGACTCAAGTTGAATCAGGACCTATGCCGTTAGCAGGACTAACCATCGTGGTTACTGGAACTCTTGTTGATTTCACGCGTGATGGTGCCGCCGAAGAAATCACCAGTCGAGGGGGCAAAGCCTCAGGATCAGTTTCGAAAAATACCGATTTCGTGGTCGTTGGACCTGGCGCTGGTTCAAAAGAAGTAAAGGCTTTGGAACTGGGACGCCCAATTTTGGATGAAGTTGGATTTAAGATCTTGCTTGCTGATGGACCTGATGCAGCCAAAGCGCACCTGGGCTTGAACTAGCGCGAGATTGGGGCAACTGTAGTTCCCAATAGAATTGAGCCATGTCCGGAATTTCCCAAGAAGATGTGGCGCATTTGGCCAATCTGGCCCGCATCAATATCCCAGCTGATCAATTAGGTCACTATGCCAAGCAGCTGGATGCAATTTTGAATGCTGTGGCGGAAGTATCGAGTCTTGATACCGAAAATGTTGTTGCCATGAGCCACCCAGTTCCGATGACCAATGTTTTCCGTGAAGACATCCCAGGCGTTTCGCTAACTGCCGAGCAAGCACTATCTGGCGCGCCTGCTGTTGAAGACGAACGCTTTAGAGTGCCACGTATTTTGGATGAGGAGTAAAGATGTCTGACCTCATTCGTAAAGACGCCTCAGAACTTGCTGGATTAGTATCATCGGGCAAAGTTTCGGCAGTTGAAGTTGCGCAAGCGCACTTAGATCGAATTGCTGCCGTTGATGGCGATGTTCACGCGTTCTTACATGTTGATACCAAAGGCGCACTTGCTAGTGCCGCTGCAGTAGATGCCAAAGTAAAAGCTGGTGACAAACTTTCTGTGCTTGCTGGCGTACCACTTGGTCTCAAGGACATCTTGGCAACAAATGGACTACCAACAACCTGTGGCTCAAGAGTGCTTGATGGTTGGATTCCTCCGTACGATGCAACTGTAGTAACAAAGTTGCGTGAAGCCGGTGTGGTAATTCTTGGCAAGACAAACATGGATGAATTCGCAATGGGTTCATCGACAGAGCATTCAGCATTTGGGCCAACACACAATCCTTGGGATCTAGAACGAATCCCTGGTGGTTCCGGTGGTGGATCCTCTGCATGTGTGTCTTCGTTTGAAGCACCTCTTGCAATCGGAACTGACACTGGCGGCTCAATTCGTCAGCCAGCAGCAGT
>JBILBY010000101.1:0-3840 GCA_044353415.1 Candidatus Nanopelagicales bacterium
TTACGGTGGCGTTAGCCGTTATGGAATCGTCGCGCTTGCGTCATCACTTGATCAAGCCGGCCCTTGCGCTCGTAACGTATTAGATACTGCAATGCTTCACAGCGTTATTGCCGGACACGATCCAATGGATGCGACTTCAATCAACGCACCAGTTCCTGATGTAATTGCCGCAGCAAAGCGCGCAGACATCATAGGTATGAAAGTTGGCATCGTAAAAGAGCTTGGTGGCGAAGGTTACCAAGCAGGTGTGCGTTCTCGATTTGAAGAAAGCGTTGCCCTGATCGAAAGCTTGGGCGCAGAAGTCGTTGAAGTTTCTTGCCCAAGTTTCCCAGCTGCTCTGGCCGCTTACTATTTGATTCTGCCAAGTGAGGCATCAAGTAACTTGGCCAAGTTTGACGGTATTCGCTTTGGAAATCGGGTTGGCGACGACGGTACGAAGTCGGTAGAGCAAGTAATGAGCGAAACTCGTGCGGCAGGATTTGGATCTGAAGTAATTCGCCGAATCATCTTGGGAACTTATGCACTTTCTGCTGGTTACTACGACGCTTATTACGGTCAGGCCCAAAAGGTTCGCACTTTAATCAAGCAAGATTTCGATGCTGCATTTGCCAAGGTCGATGTATTGATTTCACCAACTGCGCCGACGACTGCATTCAAGATCGGCGAAAAACTTGATGATCCATTAGCTATGTATCTAAATGACGTAGCAACCATTCCGGTAAACATGGCTGGCTTGCCAGGTATGTCACTTCCGATCGGTCTTGCCCCAGAAGACAACCTGCCAGTTGGATTGCAGATTATTGCGCCAGCTATGGCTGATGATCGTCTTTACAACGTTGGCGCAGCAATTGAACGCGAATTGCTTGCCAAGTGGGGTGGCCCAATCCTGGGTATGGCTCCAGAGTTGGCAGGTGCGTAATGGT
The DNA here is from genome assembly GCA_044353415.1 of Candidatus Nanopelagicales bacterium. GTDB lineage: Bacteria > Actinomycetota > Actinomycetes > S36-B12 > UBA5976 > UBA5976. Next base: position 924 of record JBILBY010000101.1, read on the forward strand.
TGAAGCAACTATGAATTACGACGAAGCAATCTCCAAGTTTGATCCAGTATTGGGTTTGGAAGTTCACGTTGAACTTGGAACAAACACAAAGATGTTCTGTGGTTGCTCGACTGTGTTCGGCGCGCCACCAAATACTCATGTCTGTCCAGTTTGTTTAGGACTACCTGGCGCATTGCCAACCCTGAACAAAATTGGCGTTGAATCTGCTATTCGGATCGGCCTGGCACTTAACTGTGAAATTGCGGAATGGTGTCGCTTTGCTCGTAAGAACTATTTCTATCCAGATATGCCAAAGAATTTCCAAACTTCGCAATACGACGAACCAATTGCATTCGAAGGTTACTTAGATGTTGAAATCGACACCGATGAAGGTCGCAAGACTTTCCGGGTTCCAATTGAGCGCGCTCACATGGAAGAAGACACTGGCAAGAACTCACACGTCGGCGGCGCAACTGGTCGTATCCATGGCGCTGACTACTCACTAGTTGATTACAACCGTGCTGGAATTCCGCTTATCGAAATTGTTACTAAGCCAATTACGGGTACCGGCAAGTATGCGCCAGAAGTTGCTAAGGCTTACGTTGCCGCGCTTCGCGATATCCTTCGTGGCCTAGGTGTTTCTGACGTAAAGATGGAACAGGGCTCACTTCGCTGTGACGTTAACCTGTCACTTCGCGAAACTCCAGAATCTAAATTGGGTACTCGTTCCGAAACCAAGAACGTGAACTCACTTCGTTCAGTCGAGCGCGCAGTCCGTTATGAAGTTACTCGTCACGCAGCCAGACTTACAGCTGGCGATACCGTCGTGCAGGAAACTCGGCACTGGCATGAAGACACTGGCATTTCAACGTCTGGTCGCGCAAAGTCAGATGCGGAAGATTACCGATACTTCCCGGAACCTGACTTGCTGCCTATCGCGCCATCTCGCGAATGGGTTGAAGAACTTCGTGCCTCGCTTCCGGAGAATCCTGCAGTTCGTCGTGCCCGCCTTGTCGCTGACTGGGGTTTGAGCGAGATCGACATGAACACCGTGGTGAACTCAGGTGCACTCGATCTGATTGTGGAAGCAGTTGATGCTGGAGTAGATCCAGCGGCTGCTCGTAAGTGGTGGACGGGTGAATTGTCGCGCATTGCAAACGATCGTGGAATTGAATTGGAAGAACTTCCAGTTACACCAGCACATCTAAAGCGACTAGAAGAATTAATCTCGGCTGGATCGCTCAATGACAAGTTGGCACGTCAAGCCCTCGATGGTGTAATTGCTGGCGAAGGCGACATTGACGCCATCGTCGCAGCGCGTGGTTTAGCAGTTGTCTCTGATGACGGTCCATTGCTGGCAGCAATTGATGAAGCATTAGCTGCAGATCCAGCAGTCGCTGAAACCATTAAGTCAGGCAAACTTGCAGCAGCTGGTTCAGTAGTTGGCGCTGTTATGAAGGCAACACGGGGCCAAGCTGATGCAGCTCGCGTCCGCGAATTGCTATTCGAAAAACTTGGCGTTTCTGAGTAAGCACTAGACATGAAAGCATCCGAAGTTTTTGACGGCGCAGATGATGCCCAGCAAGAAAAGTGGGAGCAAGAGTTAGCTGCAAAGCATCCGGAAGCCGCAAGTCATATTGCCGATTCAAAGCAACTAATGTCTGGTTGGACTAAAGAAGATGGCTCACTTATTCAAAAAGAATTGGCTGAGATAGATGCCCGCTTAGTTGAGCTAATTGAAGCGGGTGTTGAACCAGATGATGCTCGCACCCAATCTGTAATTGCTGATCACTTTCACTGGGTATCTCAGTTTTGGACTCCTAATGCCGAGTCATACGTGGGGCTAGGCGAAATGTATAACGAAAGCCTAGAATTTCTCGAGCGGTTTAATGGAATTCATCCAAAGTTGGCCCCATTTCAGCGAGACGCAATGGCGCACTTTGCACTTACTGAGCTAATAGATCAATAAAGCCAGACACCGGGTGCAAGCGCTCAACCCCAGAGTTGCCAGAATGGTTTCATGACTCGCCACGTTATTGCTCCGGACTGGATCGTCAATGGCTATGCATTTCCAGAGGATGTTCAAGTTACCGAATGTGATGATCTTGCTGATTTAGCAGAATCGGAAATTGCCAATGCCGATTTTGTAGTTCTTCCTTATGAAGGATCCGAAATTTCGCTCGAAGAAGCAATCTCTCGAATGACAAACGTTAAAGTCATTCAAACACTGACTGCAGGTTTTGATAATGTTCAACCTTTTGTGCCTGCACATGTAACCTTGTGCAACGCTGCTGGTGTTCACGATGATGCAACTTCTGAACTAGCGGTGCTGCTTACCTTGAGTGTGCTGCGAGACATGCCGAGATCCTTCAAGGCTCAGCAAGATCACCACTGGGAAACCTATTTTGCTCGCTCGCTTGCGGACAAAACCGTATTACTAATTGGATATGGAAATGTTGGCAAAGCTGCCGAGAAGCGATTACTTGGCTTTGGCTGCAAAGTTATCCCAGTTGCCCGAACCGCTCGAGATCACGTCCATGCGATCAGCGAACTTCCTAATCTGATTCCAACTGCTGATGTTGTGATGTTGATTGTTCCAAACAATCCAGGAACAGTGAATCTGGTGGATGCCAAATTCCTAGCCAGCATGAAAGATGATTCAGTACTAGTCAACGTGGCACGAGGTGTTGTAGTTGATACCGAAGCACTTCTGGCAGAACTTAGAACTGGCCGTATCGCTGCAGCATTAGATGTCACCGAACCTGAACCACTCCCAGCCGATCACCCACTTTGGTCGTTACCAAATGTGATTATTACTTCCCATAACGGGGGAGAAGGCGACGTATTTTGGGATCGGGCACGTACCAGAATCCATAGCCAGTTTGACTTTTGGTTAGCAGGCCAGCCGTTGCAGTGCGTGATCACTCAATAATTAAGT
>JBILBY010000098.1:0-3912 GCA_044353415.1 Candidatus Nanopelagicales bacterium
GTATCCATTGCCAACAAGTCAATATCTAGAGTTCTTGGTCCCCAGTGCTCGTTACGCTCTCGGTCTTGAGCTAATTCGATTTCTTGCGTTGCGGCTAGGAATTGTTCTGGTGACAAAACAGTCTTTACAACTGCGACCGCATTTAGATACTGACCTTGTTCCGGGCCACCCACTGGATCAGTTTCAAAAACTGGAGAAACAGAATGAACTTGAGTTCCCGTTACTTCATTAATGGAATCAAGCGCGTTCTGCAGGTATTGAAAGCGATCACCGAGATTGGAACCTAGGCTGATTGTGGCCTTCATTATGGCAAGGTCCTTGATACTGAGACATTTTCAAACGGCACTTCAATTGGTGCATTTGGTTTGTGAACAGTAACGGTGACTGAGGTAACTCCTGAGATATCTAAGCATTCGTGCGCAATGACATCTGCCAGTTTTTCGATCAAATCAAATGGTTCACCAGTAATTGCAGCATGTGCGATGTTGGCAAGTTCAGCGTAGTTAACAGTGTCACGAACATCATCAGACTTTACTGCAGCCGAAAAATCTGAAGTTACTTCGATGTCAACTGTAAATGTCTGGCCTTCACGTTTTTCTTGTTCAAAAACACCGTGGTAGCCAATACCGGAAACGCCGGTTAGATAGATTTTGTCAGTCATGAGGTTTTCGCAATCTGATCTACCACAGCAATTGCATCTCTTGTTGGTTTAACATCGTGAACTCGAACTGCCCATAGACCACGTGCTGCCATAAGAGTTGAGATTGCAGTTGTTGCACTCTCGCGCCCATCTGAGTCTCGAGCCACGCCCTCCTTTGCCAACAACTCACCTAAGAATTTCTTTCGGGAAGCTCCCATCAGAATTGGCAAGCCTAATCCTTCAAGAACATCTAAGTGCTTGAGGATTGGCCAGTTCTGGTCAACGGTTTTTGCAAACCCAATACCTGGGTCGATAGCAATACGTTCGCGGGCAATTCCTGCCGCCACTGCCACATCCACTTGATTACTAACTTCCCTGGTCACATCAGCGACTACGTCGTTGTAATCCGTAAGGGTATTCATAATGTTTGATGGGCCACGCCAATGCATCAATATGTATGGAACATTTAGAGTTGCCACATAACTCAGCATTTCGGGATCCGACTTACCCCCACTTACATCATTAATCATGCAAGCGCCCGCTGTTATTGCGGCACTTGCCACATCGGTTCGCATAGTGTCAATACTTATTGCCACGCCTGAATTGACAAGAGCTGAAATCACCGGCAGAACTCGATCAAGTTCTTCTTTTACCGTAATGCGATCGGAACCTGGTCTAGTTGATTCACCGCCAATGTCGATGATGTCGGCGCCATCTTGAATCATTTGAAGTGCGTGATTGGTTGCAATCGTTGGATCGTTAAATCTGCCACCATCACTAAAGGAATCTGGTGTGACATTTAGTACGCCCATAACAAGCGTCCGATCGAGGTTTCGCAGATTTTCGGGCAGACCGCTTGGATGCAACATGGAAAGTTACTTTCCGTTAATTAGTGACATCGCTTCAACGCGAGTTGCAGGATCGCGCAGCTGGCCACGAACAACTGAAGTCAAGGTTGTCGAACCTGGCTTGCGAATTCCGCGCATTGACATACATAAGTGTTCGCATTCAATTACCACGATCACACCGCGGGCGCCAAGTATGTCTGTCATTGCATCAGCGATTTGAGTTGTTAGTCGTTCTTGAACTTGTGGGCGACGCGAGTACATGTCAACCAACCGCGCGATTTTTGAAAGGCCTGTGATTTTGCCGTCTTCACCTGGGATGTAACCAACGTGGCCAACTCCATGGAATGGAAGTAGGTGATGTTCGCAGGTTGAATAGATCGGAATGTCTCTTACTACTACTAGTTCGTCATGACCTAAAGAAAATGTAGTTGTCAGAACATCGCGCGCAGTCTGATGTAGTCCGCCAAAAATTTCCGCATACGACTTAGCAACACGAGCTGGAGTTTGTGACAGACCCTCTCGATCTGGATTTTCGCCTATGCCGATAAGCAGTTCTCGAATGGCAGCTTCAACGCGAGCTGCATCAAATGGCTGCAATGCCGGTGGTTCGCTTTGTTGCTCGATTGGATCGATGCTCACGCGTCAGCCTGAGGTGACTTAGCCCCTTTGGACTTAACTGATTTAACTTTGGTGGCTTCGGACGCAGCTTCTACGGATTCGGCAACTGCTGGCTCAGCATCGACGGCTTCAGAAGCTTTAGCTGGAGCATTTGGACCAAACGCATTTGTGTTAGATAGCGGTGGGACATCAACCGGTGGGCGATCACTTGGGCTGCGACGAGCTGAACCAGTCCAGGCTGGACGTCCTGGGCGACGCTTTAGTGGTTCGAAGATGCGTTCGATTTCTTCGCGGTTAAGAGTTTCTTTTTCAAGAAGCTCAACAACAAGAGCATCTAGAACATCGCGATTCTCAGCAAGAATTTCGTAGGCCTCATGATGAGCCACGTCGATAAAGGCGCGTACCTCTTCGTCAATTGCAGAAGCAACTTCTTCGGAGTATTCGCGGCCATGACCCATATCGCGACCCATGAATACTTCTCCGGATTCGGCGCCATATTTAATAGCACCAAGACGCTCAGTCATACCAAACTGCATAACCATCTTGCGTGCAACTGCGGTTGCCTTTTCGATGTCATTGCTGGCACCCGTTGTTGGATCGTGGAAAACCATTTCTTCGGCAGCACGACCGCCAAGCATGTAAGCAAGTTGATCCTGCATTTCGCTTCGCGTGGTCGAATACTTATCGTTTTCCGGAAGCACCATTGTGTAACCAAGCGCACGGCCACGGGGCAAAATTGTGACCTTATGTACTGGGTCAGTATTTGGAAGTGCAGCAGCAACAAGTGCGTGGCCGCCTTCGTGATACGCCGTGATCAATCTTTCATGTTCACCCATTACGCGAGTGCGCTTTTGTGGTCCACCAATTACGCGATCGATTGCTTCATCAAGCGTTGCGTTAGTAATGATTTTTTGATCAGTGCGAGCAGTAAGTAAAGCTGCTTCGTTCAAAACGTTAGCTAAGTCGGCGCCCGAGAACCCTGGAGTGCGACGAGCAACTGCCATTAGGTCTACATCTTCGGCGATTGGCTTACCCTTTGCATGCACCGCTAAAACATCGCGACGGCCAACTAGGTCTGGAACATCTACTGAAATCTGTCGATCAAAACGACCTGGGCGAAGCAATGCTGGATCCAGAATGTCTGGACGGTTAGTTGCAGCAATCAGAATTACTCCAGTGTTGCCATCGAAGCCATCCATTTCAACCAACATCTGGTTCAATGTCTGTTCGCGCTCATCATGCCCACCACCCATACCAGCCCCACGATGACGACCTACTGCGTCAATTTCGTCAATGAAGATAATGGCTGGAGCATTTGCTTTTGCCTGCTCGAACAAATCGCGAACTCGGCTTGCGCCCACGCCGACAAACATTTCAACAAAGTCAGAACCTGAAATTGAAAAGAATGGTGCTCCCGCTTCGCCAGCAACTGCACGTGCGAGCAAAGTCTTACCAGTTCCAGGTGCTCCATATAGAAGTACACCCTTTGGAATCTTTGCGCCAAGTGCTTGGAACTTTGCTGGCTCTTGCAAAAACTCTTTGATTTCTTCAAGCTCTTGCACAGCTTCGTCAGCGCCTGCCACATCAGCAAAAGTTGTTTGCGGCATATCTTTAGTAATCATTTTGGCTTTTGACTTACCAAACTGCATGACTTTGCCGCCACCTTGCATTTGTCCCATGAAGTAGAACAGCAAACCAAGAATCAAGATGATTGGGAGCACTGAAGCCAGCAGGCTAACCAAGAAAGATTGCTTTGGAACGATTACGTTGTAGCCATCAGGCAAGTTACCTTTAGTCTTTTCAGAC
>JBILBY010000099.1:0-3911 GCA_044353415.1 Candidatus Nanopelagicales bacterium
CAGAACTGGAACACCTGTCTTGATTCCTGGCTCAACAATTACTTGTGGCACGTCTTGGTAATAGTTGTTCAACATAGTTCGCATCTCACGGAGCACAGCTGGCACGGTTGAACAAAGCGCAATTCCAGTAATGTCTGGAGCGTCGCTAAGTATCGCCTTGAACTTAAGCGCCAATTCATCAGCAGTCTCACGGCTATCGGTCTTAGTTCGCCAAGATGAAACTAATTGGTCTCCTGCAAACAACCCAAGAACAGTATTGGTATTGCCGACATCAATTGCTAACAGCATGCTTTTCCTACTTTGCTATCTCGAGGTTGTCGATAAGTCTTACGTCTTCAATGTTTACTGCCACAAAAACTCGGGCGTTACCAATTGTTGGCAGTGACACTAAATCATTGGATCTGATTTCGAAGTATTCAACTTCAAACTTTCCACTTTGTTCCAGGATCGCTTTCCCGGCGGCTTCTGCTTCGTCTATTGAACGTGAACTCAAAAAAACTTCAGCCGCTTTATTCATCGCAATGGGAATTAGTTTTGCGTGTTCAATTGCTTGAACTGAAAGTCGGCGATTACGGCTTGATAGTGCAATACCAAATTCATCTCGAACTGTTGGTACTCCAACGATTTCAATTGGCATCTTTGTGGCAGCAACCATTGCCTTAACCAGAGTTAACTGTTGGAAATCTTTTTCACCAAAAAATGAATAGTTGGCATGAGTAATTGAAAGCAAACGCTCCACCACCGTCAACATTCCACGAAAGTGTCCGGGCCGAGCTTGTCCTTCTAATACATCACCAATTTCACCGGGTTCCATTGGTGGATTTACTTCCAAGCCGTTTGGATACATCTGTGAAACGTCTGGCACAAAAACTGCATCTGCACCGGCGCTTTGCAAAGTGTCGAGATCAGAATCCAAGGTTCGCGGATATTCAGCTAAGTCTGAAGAATTATTGAACTGTGTCGGGTTAACAAAAATTGTCGCAATAACTCGAGTTCCACTTGGAGTATTTGCTTTTGCGTATCTGACCAACTCAGCATGGCCTTGATGCAAAGCGCCCATGGTTAATACGGCTGCAATGGGAGTGGTTTCCTTCTCGGCCCAAGCATCAACTTCGGCAACAGTGTTTAAAACTATTGGTCGGCTCATGATTCATCTGCCAAAACAATTAAGAGTTCTTCAGCTAACTGTGGTTGTAAAGTTCCCGACGCAAGAGCCCGAATCGCAGTTAACCGTGCCATCGCCCGATACGCCTGACTAACTGCCGGATCAAAGTTTGCTAACACGCGCAAATGTTCCCGAACTGTTCCCGCATCACCGCGTGCAACTGGACCAGTGATCGCCGCATCACCATTACGTAATGCGTTATCTAACGACGCACCTAGTAGCGGTGCCACTAAGTTCTCTGGATTTGTAATTCCAGCGGCTTCCAGTAGCTCAGTGGTTTGGGTTACTAACGTCATTAAATTGTTTGCACCAAAAGTTAAGGCTGCGTGATATAGCCCGCGATTTTCTTCGGGAACCCAAATTGGTTCGCCGCCGATTTCTACTACTATTGTTTCAGCTACCGGGCGCAAAGTCTGAACTGTTGTGATTCCAAATGGACATGCAGAAAGACGATTCAGATCGATGCTTGTTCCGGTGAACGTCATGACTGGATGAAGTGCCAGCGGCAAACAGCCTTGATCTGTCAGCGGGCGAAGAATTTCAATTCCATATCTGCCTGAAGCATGCATTACAAAAGTTCCCGGGCTAACAGCATTGGTTGCAGCTAAACCATTAACGACTTGGCTGAGGTAATCATCTGGCACCGTCAAGAGAATCAGGTCTCGATCTTTAACTGCATCTTCAATTGAAGTAACCGGAACACCAGGTAAAAGTGATTCAGCTCTTAGTTTTGAGATATCGCTAACTGCAGTGCAGGCGCGGATGTTGTGTCCCGCTCGCTTTAGGGCAGCACCTAACACGGAACCGGCTCTGCCAGTTCCGACTACGCCAACGTCAAGGCGTGGAGGTTTTTCGGTCCAAGGCTCATCGCTCTCGGCCATCGTGTTGACCACGTAATAAGACTAGTAGCAACTTTCTAAATGTCGAATAAATCGATAAATCATCAGGGGTATGACACGATAAGTCCCGTGGTTGAGCGCAGCAGAGTGGGGATCTCTCCCCTAGATACAGCAAGGTCTGATCACGCCTCAAACTTGGCATTGCATGCCCCAGCCACTCACGGAATGATGCGAATCGATTGTGAGTATGACGGCGAGATCATTACTGCGGCAAAGCCAATTCTTGGTTCTATGCATCGAGGTGCCGAAAAGCTTTTTGAGTCTCGTGACTACCGACAAGTCATAGCGCTTGCCAATCGTCATGAATGGTTGAGTGCCTACTCGGGCGAAGTTGGGGTCGCTCAATTAGTCGAAACCGCACTTGGTATCGAAGTTCCCGACGCTGCCCAGTGGTTTCGCACGTTACTCCTGGAATACAACCGAGTAACTTCGCACCTGGCATTCTTGGCCGGCTTTCCTTGGCAAGACGAGGAACTGATTCAAAACTTAAGGAAGTCCCGCGAACTGTGGGTTAACCACTATCGCGTTTATACGGGTAGTCGCATGCATCCAATGTTGACTCGGATCGGTGGACTTACACATGCGCCATCCGCTGAATGGTTAGAACAAGTTCAGCATCTTTGCTTTGATACTGCCCAAATTGTTTTAGAAACGAATTGGCTCGCACTTTTGTCTGAATACGAATCAGTCGGCGTCTTAATTAAAGCCCAAGTAATCGAAGGTGCAGTTAGTGGGCCAGTTGCTCGTGCCAGTGGTCATGCTATTGATTTACGAGAGACCGCTAGTGGACTGAAGTATTCCGAACTAGAAAGTTTCGCCGTTGTGTTGCAAGCATCGGGAGATGTGAGCACTCGCATGTTGCAGCTCGTAGATGAGATAACCATTTCACTAGCGATGATTTCGGAATTGAATGAGCCATGTACTTTTCACTTCGCAGAAGAAGTCAACGTTTTGCTGCCAAAAGTTGTGCGTGTGCCAGAAGGAAGTTACGAACAGAGTATTGAAACACCACTTGGAATCGCATCTTGGTTCTTGGTTTCCAGAAATGACAAAATGCCCTATCGTTTGAAACTTCGTCCCGCTAGTTTGCATACGGTTTTGGCATTATCAAATGTTTTGCCAGGAACAAACAAAAAAGATTTCGATGCAGTGGTGGCAAGTATGCCGTTTATTGCAGGAGATGCTGACCGTTAGTCTTTGCGCTTCAGGGCCAACTCGGCTAAGTCAGCAAGGCGAACCATTAAGTTCTCAATTAATTTCTGGGAAGAATCAAGACGATCGCGTAGATCCTTGATTTCATCTCGCATGATTACAAGTTCAAGTGAATGAGTTTTTTCTGCAGCTTCATCAATAATGATTGTCGGTGACGCTTGTTGTGTTGATTGAGTGTAAACGCGTGGCTCTTCACGGGTTTCAGTTCGTACCGACTCTTGATACATTGCTGAACTTGGCGCGAAGGTTGGTTGTGGTGCCGGTGGATCGACAACTGCATCTGTCTCAAACAGCGAATCAAATGATTTAGGTTCTTCGACAACGGCAGCTGGAACTTCAGTTTGAGTGACTGGAATAAATGGTGGTGCTTCTTGAACTGAAACTTCAATCGGTGCAAAAATTGGATGATCAAAACTTTGTGAAACTCGATTGATGTTTGTTTGCAAGCTTGCGCGCATTTGTGCAATCCGACGTCGTGCTTCTTCTAGAGCTTCGGCTGGTGAGACTACAAAGTCTGGGTCAGGCACAATTTCTGATGGAAACGCGTAGGGCCTTACTTCAACAACTGGTTCCCGCACGCTGCTTGACACATCAGAAGCTAAGTCATCAGGTGCAACAAATGCAGATTCATCGCT
>JBILBY010000007.1:0-12649 GCA_044353415.1 Candidatus Nanopelagicales bacterium
AAAAAACGAATTGGGTTTTTAGCAACAGCTGTTGCTCTAATCATCGTCGTTGGCTATTTGATTGCTAACCCGAGTCAGAGCAAATCTCCCCAAGCTGTTGTCTCCCCTATTAGCTCGCCAACTACTAGTCCCGAACCGAAACTTCGAAGCATTTCCATTGTTTCTAGTGGAGACATTTTGTTGCATGAACGACTCTGGGCTCAGGCAAAAGCCGATGGCACAGATGGAGATCTAGATTTTTACCCCCAGCTCGCAGACTTAGAGCCTGAGATTAGTTCAGCTGATTTAGCGCTTTGTCATTTGGAAACTCCATTGGCAGAACTAGGCATTGATTACCAGGGCTACCCAACCTTTAATGCCCCCCCACAAATAACTGAGGCCATCATCAAACTTGGTTTTGATATGTGTGGCACGGCTTCCAATCACAGTTTGGATCAGGGATTTAGCGGACTAACTCGTACAATAGAAACTTTGAAAGCTGCCGGTATTCCCTTTACAGGAACTGCTAACTCTGCAGAAGATGCAAGTCAACCGCTAGTGATGGATGTGCAAACAACAAACGGCGTAGTCAAAGTTGGAATCTTGTCCTATACATATGGCTTTAATGGTTTTGAACGAGATGCTGACAAGTTGTGGAGTGCAAACTTAATTGACCCTGTCGCAATAATTGCTGAAGCCAAATTGGCACGCTCGCAGGGGGCTGAAATAATCATCGCCAAAATGCATTGGGGCGACGAATACACAAATAAGGCAAATGAATTTCAGACTTCAGTCGCACAGGAATTAGCTGATTCGGGCCAAATAGATTTAATTGATGGTTCGCACAGTCACTCGGTGCAGCCGATAACGCAAATTGGCAATACCTGGATCGCCTACAGCCATGGAAACTTCGTTGCTGCACAACGCGAGCCAACCACCATCAAGTCTGAAGGTTTAGTTACGCGTTGGGAGTTTGTTGAATCAGCCTCTGGAGGATTTAAGCTTTCCTGCGTCAAGGAAGTGCCGACGCTTATTCGCGATGATCGTCCAGTTCGAGTTATTGATGTAAACAAAGCCTTGTCTACAGGTGAATACCTTGGTGAGACTAAAAACCGCCTAGAGAAAGCAAGGGCTCGAACGGATGAAACCGTAAGAGCACTTGGCTTCACTAAATTTTGTGATTAAAGCACTTGTTCAGAATGCGCAGATAAATCTAAGAAATAAATGACCCGCGATTGCTGGTCAGCCAAAAGTTGTACTGACTTAGATTAATAAGTTGCACAGTCAAATTACAGTTGATTTGATTTGTGCTCTGCGATCGCTGCTTCACCAATTGCAATCACAGTCATACCTTTTGCAACTCCTGATGTAAAGTGCTGGATTGCCTCAGCCGTTTGTTCCAATAGAAAAGATTTATCAATCTTGGGTTCAATTTCTTCTTTTGATAAGAATTGAATTAACGTGTCAAGATCTTTTCTATCCTCAGATTGAATAAACCACAGCAAATTTTGCTTGCTAAACCTTGATCGGAAATTTGCGCCAAAGTTGCGTGCCATTCCACTTGATCCTTTTTGAGATGCGACTCCAACAATTACCAATGTGCCAGTCGGTTGCATCAGCTGTACAGTCCTATCAAGTGGCAATGGGCTTGCAATGTCAATAATGCAGTCGTATAACCCATAAATTTCTTCACCCTGATAATCAATGGTTTTGACTGCCCCAAGACCCTTAACATATTCTGACTTTTCGCCCCGAGATACTGCCGTTACTTCAGCGCCGAGACTTGATGCGATCCTGACAACAAAACTACCAACGCCTCCTGAGGCGCCGGTGACAAGGACTTTTTGACCTTCTTTTACTTTCGCGTGATCCACAACAGCTTGAAATGCGGTACTTGCTGAGACTGGCAACGTAGCACCAACCAAGAATCCAAATTCTTTTGGTAAGCGTGATACACGGTTTGACTTTGCAGACACAACTTCTGCAAATGTTCCTGCTGCAGTTCCTAGCACTCGATCACCCACTACTACGTGATCTACATTTGCACCGACTTCTTTGACTATTCCTGAAAAAGTCATACCAGGTCGCTTGCGAGGTTTTCTAAGTCCAAAAGCCAGTCTTACCATTGGTATTTCTGCGGTCATAAGATGTAGGACTCCTGCGTCCACACTGGCAGCCTCTACTTGTACGAGTACTTCTCTTGCGCCAAAGCTTGGTTGGGCAATGTCAGCCAAGTAAAGGGTTTCACTAGTTCCATATCTATCTTGGACAATTGCCCGCATACTTCACATCTCCTTCTACATCGAAAAAATCAAATGCTCACTCGGAACTCCGTGGCAAGAGCTGCTTCCTTTTCCATGTTGTTTCGAACATTCTCTTGATTAAATATGTCAGTTAGCAACTCACTGGGTTTATCCGAAAGCACAGTATCGTTCGATCGCGCCGGACTTCACCTGGAATCTCTTTCTTTCCTACCCCAAGCACGATTGAAGATCGTTCCCGTGATGTCACTACGAATTGGTAAGTTCCCGCCTCTGAAGTTGTCTTGTATCGGGCAAGATAGATGAAATTAGTTTTAAGGCCTGGGTAATAGAAATCTGTGCGTTCATTTAATTCAACTGTTTTCACCTGACCAGAGGGTGATGTGATCACTAAGAGCGGTAATTTTGTATTTGGAAAAGTGTTCTCTGGTTTCTTATCAACAATCAAATATTCAACAACTAACTCTTGTCCCTCTTTGAGAACTGTGCGAAATGCCTTTTTCTGACCTGACTCCATAAAGGAAGCTTGGACAGCAAATGAGATTGTGCCATCGACCAGCAAAGGTCCAGCACCTGGAGTCGTATCACTTTCAAGCAAAATCACAGGTGTGTGAGCAGATGCAGGTGGTGGTAGTTGAGGTATGACTATAGAGATTCCTACGAGTAAAGCAATAACTAGTTTTCTCATTGGCTCTCAACAAAAGGCTTAACAAGCTTTGCATGCTCCATGTCTAGAACTTACTGGATTTATGCAAATCTAGAGGTAAATCTCTGGCGCGCTCGAAGGGATTCGAACCCCTAACCTTTTGATCCGTAGTTTCGCTGATACTTCAGTAATCTTTTTGCCTTACATTAATTCCTAAACATCAACCAAAGAAAAACTTAAAGAATTGAGATCTAGCGCGCACCTTCAGTCTTAAGTAATTTTTCTAAATTACTTCGGCTTACTTCAATAGCAGCCTCACGCGGAGTAACTTTAAGAGCTTTTGCAGAATTCAGGATTTCTAGCGTAAGTTCATCGAGCCGCGCACGAATCTTTTGCTCTGATTGCTCCCAGGTTCCATCAATATCCCCAAACAAAAGTAGCCACCACCAAGCATTGGTTGCTGAGTTAGCAAGGAAATCTGGAATGACGGTGATGCCTCGAGCTGCCAGCAATGCTTCTGCCTCTTGCGTTATCGGCAAGTTAGAAGCTTCAACAATTAGTTGGGCGACTACGTCTTTTTGATTTTCTACTGTTATGCATGAGGAGACAGCAGCCGGGATTAAAAGTTCGCAATCAATTGAAAGCCAGCCCGATCCATCTTGAGTTTGTGCTCCGTTGGGAAGATTGTTGCGATCAATTCGACCAAAATGATCTCGATGAGCGAGTAATTGCTCAATGTCGAGTCCTTCCGCATCAGTAACTATGCCGTCAGAATCGACAATCCCAACGATTCGGACGCCAGCCATTGCAAGAAACAGGCAGCTCGCTCCACCCATTGATCCAAAACCTTGAACAACAGCTCTTATGTCGGATGGGGTTTGGCCACGAAATTTAATCGCCGTCAGTGCTGCTTGCGCAACACCTAATCCACCGACTAATTCGTCTTGTGAAATACCAAAAGCTGAAGTTGAAAAACCGAGCTCAAGACGTGCTTCGGACGCTACTGAATCCTTAACAAGGGGCTTTACAGAATCGATGCAGGAACCAAGATTTCGACGTTTGAATATTTCGTCGATGTCCGTTTGGCGAACACCGAGATCTTCTCCGGTTGCCCAAAGCTTTGAAATAATCGGGTTTAGATCAACTAAAAATCTTTCAAGCACTTTAAGGGCATCCGGGTGATGGGGATCAAAGTCAATACCACCTTTTCCGCCGCCTACCGATATGTAGTTCTGGCCTTCCTTTAAGTGCAAGGCCTCTTTTTTTGTCATTGCTTTTGCAAGTCCACGAACCTCGTCGAGTGTGCAGCCAGCGCGCATTCTTAAGCCACCACTGGAGACGCCTTGTACTAAGCGATCAATGACTACGAAGCCGCGGGCATCTGACTCGGAGTCATGCCATGTGATTTCAAGAAATGATGGACGATCGAGAATATCTACAGAAGACAAGACAGCTCCTTGTTTTATTGAATGACAGTTCAGTAAGATTTTCTAGGAAACGCTTCTAGGTGTCAAGCATCAATCTGAAAATCTCATACAAGCTAGAGCTTTTTTTGCGTAAATTCATTTGAAACAAATTCTTCAATCCATGTGTTTGCTTCGGATTTAGTGAATTCCTGCGGCCCGGTCAATTCCGCCACGGATAGGCCATCGGTAAAAATTGTAAATCGTGTTGCGGTTTGGTCGATGCTATATTTCGGTGACCAGCCATTGTCAACGGCTTCTTTAATCGCAAGCCGGAGCAATTGCTTCCAGCTTTCATTGATTTCGGCGAGCGCTTCCGTGATTTTAGGATTCCAACGTCCCGCCGACCAGCCATCAATCCAAAGTAGCCAGCTACGTGATTGCTCGCTTGGTGCATACCAATTCAATATCGAAATTATCCGCTTAATCGGATCTATTTCCTCTGCAGAAATTATTGCTGCTTTCTCTAAGTCATTCGCTGCAGCAAACCTAAATGCGGTTGCGAGCAACTCGTCCTTGGTTCTGAAATGGTAAATTACCAACCCAGAACTCACACCCAAGGTCTCCGCGACATCCGAAATTCGAATAGTTCGTAGGCCCTTTTCATAGACCAATTCCATTGTTGCGCGCAAAATTTCGTCTTGCCTTATCGAGGCCGACACTCTACTTCTTTTATTCTGCATAGGTGACTACCTTTTGTTGACAATAAACAACTAAATTATCAATTTTTCGTTGACATAGGGGGGGTAAGGCTGTAACACTTGACTTTATTGTGACTGACTGACCGGTCAGTTACCAAACTTGAAGGGAACGAGGAACCATGCAAAGACGCTCAGCAACTTTTGTTTTCGCTGCAGTAACAGCCGCAATGCTCACTCTGTCTGCTTGTGGATCTAATGAAGCCACATCTACTGATAGCCAAGAACCAACTTCTCCGGCTGTCGCCACTTACGGTGACTGTGTTGTCACTGGCGAAGCTGGATCAATCACACTAACCCCAGTAACACCTGGTGTTCTTACCGTTGCGACAAGCCTGCCTTCGCCAGGATGGTGGCAGGGAGAATCACCTGAAGCAATCGATGGTGGTTATGAATACTGCATGGCAGCCAACATCGCTCACCGCGCTGGCCTTGCCAAAGTTGTAGTTCAGAATGTTTCATTTGATGGTTTAGTTGCTGGTGCAACTACTGACTACGATTTAGCACTTGCTCAGGTGTCAATTACTGAAGAACGCAAAGCAGTTGTTGATTTCTCAGAGCCTTACTACCGATCAATGATGGGTGTGCTCGCTCTTTCAGATTCCGACATCACTGCCGAAAACATCACAAGTAAGCAGCTTGGTGTTGCTGTAGCAACTACAGCTAACAGCTTTGTTGAAAACACCTTGAAGCCAACAACTCCAGTTCGAGTTTTTGACTCAACTGAGGTTTTGATTCCTTCTGTACAGGCTGGACAGATTGATGCCGCACTTCAAGATACGGCTATCTTGCTGGGCTTTGCACAACAATCCGGCGGAAAGTTAATCGTAATTGGTCAATACGACACTGGCGAGAGCTACGGTGCGATCTATCCAAAGGGTTCAGCAAATGCCTCCCTTATGAACAAGGCAATCCTAGAAATGCAGTCTGATGGTACTTTCGCCGCTCTTACAAAAGATTGGCTAACACCTGCTCTGGGTGGAAATCCTGACGACGTTCCTGTATTCAAGTAGAAATGACAGATAGTAATCTGACCACTCCCGCCGCGGCCACTTCGGCCGCGGCGGGAGTGGCACCTACACCTCCGGCAAAAATTTCCGGCCTGGTACTTATTGCTCTTTTGGGCTGGCTGGCCTCCGCCTCCTTATTTTGGAATGGCCTAGTTGATGTTGCCGCTCTTGTTAACCCGCAAGCTAGTGCCCTAGGCAACTTCTTATTTGTCTCTCTTGCCGCCCTAGCTTTGCTTCCGGGAATTCCTTTATATAAAGCGTCCAATGGAATCCGTAAGCGGGCTAAAGCAGTTGCTCAAGGTGACTCATCTGAAGCTCGACACGTAGCGTCCGTCTCCAGAGAGCACGCACTAGTCACATTGGGTTTCTCAGCTGGAATTCTTATTACTGGCGGATTGCTCTGGTTTGTAACAACAAATGAAGCAACAATCGCTACAACATTTTTAAATCCTGAATTTATTAAGGATTCATGGAGCGGAATTCTTTCAGCGTTTGTGATCAATGTTCAGGTCGCACTTGGGGCTGAAATTATCGTTCTTGTGTTTGGCCTCGTCATTGCAATAATGCGAATGTTGCCAGGCCGCCCTGGACGCCCTCTCAGGTGGATGGCAACAATTTATGTCGATGTCTTCCGAGCAATTCCATCCATCATTGTCATTTACTTGGTGGGCTTTGGCCTAGCGCTTGCACAAGTCCCATTCTTCAAAGATCTATCACCGGTAGTTCTTGCAATTCTGGCTCTTTCTCTTACCTACACAGGTTACGTAGCTGAGGTTTATAGAGCGGGACTTGAATCTATTCATCCCAGCCAATGGGCTGCTGCTCGTTCACTTGGTTTAAGTTACAGCTCAACGCTTAGATCTATCATCATTCCTCAAGCGTTCAGGCGAATGGTGCCACCGCTTCTAAATGACTTTATTGGTTTGCAAAAAGATACTGCGCTCATTGGCATCATGGGCGTGATTGATGCATTTATGCAGGCAAGAATATATTCTTCATCAAACTTCAATCTCTCTCCTGTAATGGTCGTTGCAATCCTGTTTGTCCTTATAACTATTCCGCAAGCAAGATTCGTAGATTCGCTAATTTCAAAAGATCAGCGTCGACAGAAGGCAATGGATAACTAATGGCTTTTTTGGATATAAATGACGTTCACAAATCCTATGGACAAGCAAAGGTTTTAAACGGTGTGTCTGTGACTGTTGACAAACATGAAGTTGTTTGTTTGATTGGCGCGTCTGGTTCAGGCAAGTCAACACTTCTGAAATGTGTAAATGCTCTTGAACCCGTCGATTCGGGTGAAATTCTTGTCGATGGTGACCGTGTGACAGGACTTGGTGTTGACGTAAACAAATTGCGACGAAGCGTAGGAATGGTTTTTCAGTCTTATAACCTTTTTCCCCACATGTCAGTATTGGACAATCTAACTCTTGCACCAAGAAAAGTTTTGGGTCTCAAAGGGGATGCTGCTGAAGCACTTGCTCTGGAGTTTCTTGGCAAAATGGGTATGGCAGAAAAAGCGCAAGCATTTCCTGATCAACTTTCTGGTGGGCAGCAGCAGCGCGTTGCAATTGCTCGCGCAATGACTATGAAGCCCCAAGCGCTGTTGCTGGATGAGATAACGGCTGCACTGGATCCTGAGTTAGTTGGAGATGTTCTGCAAATTGTCAGGGAATTAGCTAGTGACGGCATGACCATGGTTTTAGCAACCCATGAAATGGGGTTTGCTCGAGAAGTAGCTTCCCAGGTTTGCTTCTTACATCAAGGGAAAATTCTTGAGCGAGGTACCCCTGAAGAAATATTCGAAAATCCACAAGAAGATCGAACCCGTCAATTTTTGTCAAGAGTATTAGCATCCGGCCGACTGTAGTTCGAACAGTTACTACCTCACTAAACTCGAATCAACTAACATCACACATAAATTTGATGCCTAGCAAGACTCAAAAGTGATTTGAAGAATGGAAGGGTGTAGTAGTGCCTAAGCCCAGTGTTGAACTTGAAAGAAGAGAACAAATACTCACCGCTACATGCAAAGTTTTAGTGAGTCGAGGGCTAAACCAACTACGTATTGCCGATGTTGCCGCGGAAGCTAACCTATCTTCCGGAATCGTTCACTATTATTTTTCAGGCAAGGATGACTTAATCCATAGAACCTTCGAACAAAGTTTTGAGGAATCACTTCGAAGGCGCGAAAGAATATTTGAAAGCACTCTGCCCCCAGCGGAACGCTTAGTTGCGCTTATCGATTCCTACATACCCAGAGACCCTGAAACTATTCAGGCATGGCATGTGTGGCTTCAACTTTGGGCAGGGGCCCTTAAGGATCCGAGTTTGAGGGTTATCAATGAGAAGGCCTACTCAAAGTGGCGAAATCTAATTGCTAACGTCATTTTGGAAGCACACAAAGATGGTGCGTTGCACTCTGAAGACCCTGAGGGTGCTGCGGATCAGCTAGTTGCATTGATTGACGGTCTAGCTGTTCAAGTTTTACTTGATTCCTCCACAATCAATGCCGATGCAATGGCTGATATCTGCAGGCAATTTCTAAAAGAAACCCTTTCATACCAACAATAAAAGTGCTTGACTCGTCTACCTTTTGTTGTTAAATTGACTCAACAGTCAGTTATTTTCCCTCGCAACCGTGCCTAGGACAAAAATGCCACTACCTCAAAATGAAGCCACGAGTGTGGGTGATCTATTGTCCTTCAAAAACCCAAGATCAGTTGCAGTTGTTGGTGCTTCCGCTGAGAAAACTAAGTGGGGATATTGGTTGGCCATTGGCGCACTCAAAGGCGAATCTAGGCGCCAGGTATATTTCGTCAATCGATCCGGTGGAGAAATCCTTGGCAAGACTGCGTATGCAACTCTAAATGAATTACCTGAAGTTCCTGAATTAATTGCGATAAGCGTGCCAGCATCTGCAGTTTTGGGTGTCATCGAGGTCGGTTTGGCCTTGGGAACAAAAGCTTTCGTCGTGGTTTCAGCACGAGTTGAGAACGAATTAGAGATTGCTGCACTTCTTAAGGCACATGACGCGCACATGGTTGGCCCAAACAGTCTTGGAGTTTACTTCGCCGAAGGAGAGCTTCAACTTATGTGGGGTGCGATGACGCCCGGAACACTTGCCATAGTTTCACAGAGCGGACAAATTGGTAGTGAAATTGCCGCACTGGGAGTCCGAGAAAGAATTGGAATATCTTCATTTGTCTCATTGGGAAATCAAGTTGATCTGAGCGCAAAAGACATATTGAAATCGTTAGCTTCTGACGATCAAACAAAAACAGTTGCCCTGTATTTAGAAGACTTTTCTCAAGGAATAGAAGTTGTCGAAGCAATCAGCGAACTAAGGTCCGCTGGTAAGGCAGTTCTGATTCTTACTACTGGTGAGAGCGACGCTAGCAAAAACCTAGCTCAAACTCACACTGGCGCAATGACATCAGATTCTGAAATCGTGGATGCGGCCTGCAGAGCAGCTGGCGCTGTCAGAGTGCATACTCCATCTGAAGTTACACAAATTGCAGCATTTATTGAACGAGCTGGATTTCCCCAAGGTCGTCGCGTTGCAATTGTTAGTGATAGTGGGGGTCAAGGTGGCATTGCAGCTGATGCTGCAGTCAGACTTGGATTAGAAGTACCAGAACTCTCCGAAAATTTGAGATCGAAACTTGATGCGATACTTCCAGCCTCTGCATCCTCTATAAATCCAATTGATTTGGCAGGTGCAGGAGAGGCTGATATGCGCTCGTACGCCAACCTAACTCGTATTTTGGCAGAAAGTGGAGAAGTAGATTCGGTTGTCTTATCCGGATATTTCGGTTGCTACGGAAAAGATGTTCCAGAAGTTCAAGATATTGAACTTGAGATAGCACACGAAATTGCGAACATTAAAGGTGCAGTTATTGCGCTTCACACTATGGAAAGTGATTCACGTACCTGCATCGAACTCATGTCCATGGGTGTACCTGTCAGTGGAAGAGTTGAAGATGTCCTCGGTGCAATCAGTGGAGCTGAGCAAACAAGCAAGCAACCTCGCTTGTTAGGCAGGCATGAAAACCTAAGTGAAACTGAATTAGCGGCAAATTTTGATGATGCTAAGGAAATACTTTCACGCTTGGGGATCATGTTCCCAGAAAGTCGAGTTGTTAAGACAGCTGAAGAAGCTACGCAAGCTGCGAAAGAGATGAATACAACAGTCGTACTAAAGGCTGGTGGCTTAATGCATAAATCTGAAATGAAAGGCGTCAAGCTTGGCTTGGCTAGCGAGGAGGCTGTAGCCAGTGCGTTTGAGGAAATGTTTGCCAGACTTGGAGAACGTGAATACACCCTAGAAGTCCAAGACCTCAGGGAACATACCGCTGAGTTTATAGTTAATGCGCGACGCGACTCAAACTTCGGTCCTGTTGTTTCAGTTGGCTTTGGTGGAGTTCAAACTGAAGTTTGGAATGATCTTTCTATCGAGTTGGGGCCAGTTGATTACGACACAGCCAAGTCGATGATATTGAATCTGCGATCCTCGAAACTTATCGCTGGTTGGCGCGGTACTCCGGCGCTCAATATGGATGCACTTGTAAAAGCTGTTGTCGCCACATCGGATGCATTATGTTCATCAAACGATTTGCATGAAATAGAGCTAAACCCAATTCGCCTGGGGCAAGAGTTTGCTTTGGCTGTGGATTGTCTAGTTATTCCTGCTATGAACCAGTTTCAAAAAGAAAAAATATCAATCGGGTAAGGCAATAAGTTGTTGCACAAAACTATCGAAGGGAAGCAAAGATGGATCTAATAGAGGTTACTCGTTCAATTTGGGGTCTTACTGATGAGCAGGAAGGCTTTATTGAGATTTCCGATAAATTTGCGCAGGCTGAAATTCGTCCTCGTGGGCGTGAGGTCGATGAAGCTGATTCTGGTTCTCCGCTTGATCTGTTTACTAAGGCAGCAAAAGTTGGCTTAACTGACTTTATGATCCCTGAAGAGTTTGGTGGTGGTGGATTTACCGATCTATTCACTCAGTGTCTCGTGCAGGAACGACTCTGCTGGGGAGATTTAGGAATTGGTAATTTCATTTGCTCAAATGGTTTTTATGCAGATCCTTTATTAGTTCTTGGAACACAGGAACAAAAAGAAAGATGGCTACGGCCGCTCACAGGTGAATCTCCTGTGCTTACCTCACTTGCAACAACTGAGCCAAACTCAGGGTCTGATGCTGCATCTATGATCTCTAAAGCGGTGAAAACCGAGGGTGGCTACCTATTAAGTGGTCAAAAGTCCTGGATTTCAAATGCGGGATATTCACGACAGTATGTTGTGTTCGCAAAAACAGATCCAAATGAACGCTCCAAGGGAGTTAGTGCGTTTCTTTTTTCTGATGACCAGCAAGGCTTAACACTTGGTCAGCCAATGAAGAAAATGGGGCAGCGTGCAATTCAATGTCGTGAATTGTTTTTTGATAATGCATTTATTCCTGAAGAGAATCGTCTCGGAGCTGAAGGCGAAGGCTTCATCGGATTAATGAAAACCTTTGATGCTTCTCGCATCATTTTGGCTGCTGCTGCTGTGGGTGTAGCGAGAGCATCCTACGAATATGCACTTAACTACGCACAAGAGCGCAAGCAATTTGGAAAATCCATCATGGAATACCAAGCCGTGTCATTCCGATTGGCAGATATGGCAACACGGATTAATGCTGCTTGGTTGCAAACTCTGCAAGCTGCAACACTCTTCGATCAAGGTAAGCCAGTAACGGACTATGCTGCGATGGCTAAATTGCAAGCTTCAGAAACAGCCGCTTACTGCACCTGGGCTGCTGTGCAAACATTAGGTGGCTGGGGTTACTCCCGTGAGTACCCAGTTGAACAGTGGATGCGCGATGCCAAGCTGGAAGAAATTGAAGAGGGCACCTCAGACATTATGCGTCTGATTATCTCTCGAAACCTCTAAATCGCTAGGTGTAACACTGGCAGACTAGAAAACATCATTAATGTAATTCAAGTAGATGACTGAGAGATGGCGTGACTAAAATTCATGAGATGACTGGCGGTGAAGCCGTTATTGCTTCACTTGCAGTGCATGGCGTTACCACTGTATTTGGAATTCCAGGTACACATAATCTTGCATTGTTTTCAGTCATGCAAAAACATGGCATCGTAAACATCACTACGCGTCATGAGCAAGGTGCAGGTTACGCCGCAGATGGCTACGCTCGATCATCTGGGCAAATTGGGGTTGTCATCACAACTACTGGGCCAGCGGCGCTTAATGCGGCGGCGGCGCTGGCGCAAGCAAATTCAGATTCAGTTCCAACGCTGTTAATTGCTCCTGGAATGCCAACGGGACACCCGAGTCAGGGCAATGGTTTGCTTCATGAACTTCGTGATCAGCAAGGTGTCTTTTCAAGTTTGGTTGCAGAAAGTCATCGCGTTGAATCAGTTGCAGAGATCCCTGTTGCAATTGCACGGGCATTCGCGCGAATGCGCTCAGGACGTCCAAGATCCGAATATTTAGAAATCCCACTAGATCTACTAGAAGCAACCGAAGTCGTTACTCTTCTTAATCCTTTGCCGGTTGCACAACAAAGTTTGCCACCAGATGGTGA